>CAZHBU010000029.1:22034-27212 GCA_964530865.1 uncultured Sulfurospirillum sp. | reverse complement strand
CCTCATAATATTGCAGTAGAAAAATATCTAAAGTCCAAAGGAAAAAAGATAATTCAAGTAAGCTATAATCCCCAAACTTCATCTACAAAGATAAAACAAAATGTCATAGCCCAAACTCATAAGGGTAAATATATGGTACATGACGTTGCATAAAATTTTTAACAAAACATAATGTATAGACAAAAGTATAGTTTGTCTTTTTCCTAAATTTAGATAAAATACAGATAAAAATATAAAGGCACAACAATGGCAAAAGAGCATAGTTTTGATATAACAGCTGAAATAGAGAAGCAACAACTAAAAGATGCGTATGAGCAAGCGAAAAAAATTATTACAAATCGCTGGGATTTTAAGGGTGTGACTTGTGAGTTTGATTACAATGAAAAAGGTAAGGTTATTACTCTTGTTAGTGCAAATGACTCAAAAGCTGACGCAATGTTTGATGCGTTAGTAAGTGAAGCTATAAAGCGTGATATCAGTTCAAAAGGTATCAAAGAGACTAGCCGTGATACGGTTGGTGGTGGGAATACAAAGATAACAGTTAGTATAAATGACACACTAAGTAAAGAAGATGCAAAAGCGATTGTAAAGAAGATAAAAGATTTAGCTCTAAAAGTTAAATCCTCAATTCGTGGAGAAGAGGTTAGAGTAGTAGGAAAGTCTATTGACGACCTGCAAACTGCTATGCAAGCTCTTCGTGAAGCTGAGATGGAAATACCACTAAACTTCATTAATTTAAAGTAATGGAACACGAGGAGAAACTATTTCAAATAGAAGTTATGCCAAAAATCGAGGGTTTTTGGTGTAATTTGGCTTTATATACCATATATATAACAATTATTCTCGCTCCGTTCTTAGTGGGGCTATTTTTTTGGTGGTATCTTCATAGTGCTTGGATAGGATTTCTATTTTTTCTTTTTTCAGTGTTAGCAAGTGGCATTGTCACTTCAAAGCTAAGAGTTAGTTCAATTCCATTTGCTCAAAGAGAGATGGATTATACTACTATTGCCGTTGTGCGATGGTATGTTGGTAAAAATATATGTATAAAGTAGAGGTTTTAGTATGGGCGCAGAATTTTCGATAATAGGAACAGCAGTTCTTTTGATGTTTATATTAGATCCTTTTGGAAATGTTCCTCTGCTTTTAGCAATACTTAAAGATGTAGATAAAGAGAGAAAAAAGTTTATCATCATGAGAGAGTCTATTTTTGGGCTTGTTATACTTCTTGTATTTTTCTTTTTTGGAGAGGCTTTTTTAAATATTTTTCATCTTGAAACAGCTTCTGTTACCATAGCTGGAGGTGTTATCTTTTTTGTGATTGCACTAAAGATGATTTTTCCAGGAGAGAAAGGCAATGTTGCTCTTTTTGGTTCGGATGATCCCTTTATAGTTCCCATTGCAATACCGCTCATAGCGGGTCCTTCTGCACTTGCAACCATCATGATAATGACAAAATCATATAGTGACCATTTTTGGGCACTTTTTGCCTCTGTTATGTTGGCTTGGTCACTTTCTACTCTCATACTCTATATGTCGCCACTCTTATATAAAATCTTGAGAGAAAAGGGACTTAGTGCGTTAGAAAAACTTATGGGTATGCTTCTTCTTATGTTGGCAGTTCAGATGTTTGTTGATGGCACAAGAGCTTTAGTTGGCTAATCTACGCATAAAAGGTATGCTTCTTGCCGCTTCAGGTATAGGTTTTCTCAGTTTTGATGCCCTTTTGGTACGACTAGCTGACGCAGATGCTTCTGTGATAGCCTTTTATAGAGGTCTATTTATGGGAGTCATTATGCTTTGTGTATGGATTATAAAGGGAGAAAAAGAGGTTATTCCAAAAGCAAAAAAAGAGATTTTTATGATACTTCTTATAGCTCTTCTCTCTGGAATTGGAACTTCACTCTTTGTTTTTTCGGTGAAGTATACGGTTGCGGCAAATACAGTAGTGTTTTTAGCAACTTCTTCATTTTTTGGGGCACTATTTTCATATTTGATTTTGAAAGAGAAGATTAAAAAAGAGACAGCAGTCGCTATAGGTTTTTCTTTTTTTGGGGTAGTAATTATCTTTGGAAACTCTTTTAGTATAGGTGGGCATCTTTTAGGCGATTTATTTGGAATTTTACTTGCAGTTTTTATGGGACTTCAGCTAACTCTACTTAGAAAATTTACTCATTTTTCACATTACTTTATCATCAGTACAAGTGGATTTTTTCTTATGACAATAATGTATTTTATTGCTAATGATGTTTTTGATATATCTGCCATGAGTCTGTTTTGGCTTTTTTTAATGGGTCTTATGCAAGTTGTGGCTATGTTCCTTATCTATGGCTCTACAAAGTACATTAGTTCAGCAGAAGTGGGAGTTTTTTCAACTATTGAAACCACTTTTGCTCCCGTTTGGCTATGGCTATTTATAGATGAGATTCCTCCAAGTATGACTCTTGTAGGAGGCATTTTTATAGTTTCCGCTATTTTTATAAATGCATATCCACAGATAAAATTAAAAAAACTGTAAAACCTTATATATATTATTATAAAAAAATATAATACTTAAACCAATATAAAATTAGTGCTACAACTTGTAACATCTGATAAAACAAATAAAACTGCTTGACGAAAAATATGTTACAAAAAAATGACATTAAAAGCCCCATAAAAGCCAATATGGTCTACTAATTATTAGAAAAAATTATACTAATCCTCGTAAACAATAATTTTTATTTAAGATTAAAATGACAAAATAGTGCCAGTTTAATTATAAACAAATAATTTAAGGGGGTTCTATTGAAAGAGATAGTGGTTGAAAATGGGCATATATCTTCTACTTCAGAGTTAGTTCAAGAAGTAGTAAAAGAGATAGAGAATGTTCCAAAAGAAGGAAGAAGAGACTTTTTAAAAAAGGGTTTTCTTTTCTCTGTTGCTGCTGCGGCTACGCTAGGTACTGCAACACAGCTTAACGCTAAATCACAAATCAATCCAAATAACTTACCGCCACACAACCCAGAGTGGGGTTTTAAGTGGGGAAGAGACAATAACCAATCTCCTTATGGTGTACCATCTAAATATGAAGCAAATGTAGTAAGACGTCACGTTCCGTGGTTGACTGCTGATCAGAAAGCTTCTATTAGTTTTACTCCTTGGCAAGACTTGAAAGGGATTATCGTACCTAACGGTCTTCACTTTACTAGATGTCATGGTGGAGTTATTGATATCAATCCTAAAGAGTGGAGATTGATGATTCATGGTTTAGTTGAAAAAGAGATTATTCTTACTCTTGAAGACATCATGAGATACCCAAGTATTAGTGTAATTCACTCATTTGAGTGTGCTGCAAACAATGGTATGGAGTGGAGAGGACCTGGTCTAAACTCACTTCAAGTTACTCATGGGATGCTTTCGTGTTCTGAGTGGACGGGTGTTCCATTGAAAGTCATATTAGAAGATATTGGGCTAAAAAAAGGTGCTAAGTGGATGTTCCCTGAGGGCTCAGACCCAGCTGGTGTTGGAAGAAGTGTTCCGATTGAGAAAGTACTAGATGATGCGATGTTAGTTTACGCTATGAATGGTGAAGCTCTTCGTCCTGAGCAGGGTTATCCTGTTAGACTTTTCCTTCCAGGTTGGGAAGGGGCTATTCAAGTAAAGTGGTTAAAGCGTCTTAAATTTGATGATAAATCATGGATGGTTAGAGAAGAGAGTACGAAGTATACAATGCTCCAAGCAGATGGTCATGCAAAGATGTATAACTGGTCGTTTGAAGCGAATTCTGTTATAACTTCTCCTTGTCCTGAGCGTGATTGGAAAGAGAAAAAGAATGGAACTATCAAGGTAGAGGGAATTGCGTGGTCGGGAAAAGGCGCGATATCTCATGTAGATGTATCTACTGATGGCGGTAATACATGGAAGCAAGCAAGATTTACTAGTATTGTTCTTCCAAAAGCAGTATGTAGATTTGCTCTTGAAGTAGAATGGAATGGAAAGCCAATGCTTCTTCAAAGTAGAGCAACCGATGACACTGGGTACACTCAACCTATGGCAAAACAGCTTGTAGCTGCTCGTGGAAAAGAGTCTGTTTATCATAGAAATGCTATCCAAACATGGGAAGTAAAAGCTGATGGGGAGGTAAACAATGTACACGTATATGCTTAGAGTCATAGCGAGTTCATTTTTGCTTATTACATCTTTAAGTGCAGCAAGTCACACTGTTGCAAGTCCAGATAGCTACCCATATCCAAGTGTAGTAACAGATAAAAATGGCGATAAGATAAATGTTGATGGTGCAAAGCTTCTTCCTCAAACGATGGAAGTAAAGCATATATATCATTCACCATTTAGTGGAAAAAATTATAATCTTGGTGAGAAGGCAACTAAAGAGCAGATAAATGCTTGGAATAAAGACACTAGACCAGATGGTAAAGGTTTACCAGAAGGAAAGATGGATGTTCTTGCTGGCTCGGAAGTGTTTATAGCTAAGTGTGCTACTTGTCATGGTGACTTTGGTGAGGGTGTCGATAGATTCCCTGTCCTTTCAGGTGGAGAAGGTACGTTAACTCTTCATCCAAAAACTGGTGGAGATGCAGGTCCTCAAAAGACAATAGGAAGTTTTGCTCCTTATATAGCACCTTTCTTTTGGTATATCCAAACCGCAATGCCACTAGCTGCTCCAAAATCTCTTAGTAATGATGAAGTTTATGGAATCTTAGGATACCTACTTCAGCTAAATGAGATTCAGGTAAATGGTCAAGACATTGATGATGAGACTATTATAGATAGAAAGTTTATCATGTCAGTTCATCTACCAAATGAGAAAGGTTTTGAGTATAACAACTTAAGAGTTGCCGATACACAAAATACGAGATGTATGAAAGACTGTATTGACACAAAAAACATGACTATTATGCATATCCAAACAGATGGAACTATAGTAGAGCCAGAGTTTGGTGAAGAGAGATGGTTTTATGGTGAAGCAAAAGCAGTAGAAGGTGGAAGTGCCGTAAAAACAGCTTATGAAAACTCATGTGCAGGGTGTCATGATTCAGGCTTAGCAGGCTCTCCAAAGGTTGGAGACAAAGAGGCTTGGAGTAAGATAAATATGCAGAATTTAAAAGAGATTTTCGATCATGCTATCAATGGATTTAACGCAATGCCACCAAAGGGTGGAGATATGTCTTTAGAAGATGA
>CAZHBU010000029.1:0-21934 GCA_964530865.1 uncultured Sulfurospirillum sp. | reverse complement strand
TTTCAATAAAGAAAATTGTAATTCTTGCTACTTCGGTAGCATTGATTGTAACAGCTTCTTATGCTGAGATGAGCAAAGAAGATATGGTTAAAGAGGGTCGTAAAGTTTTTATAACAAAGAAGCTAGGAAACTGTTTAGCGTGTCATGCGGTTCAAGGTGATGATAGTATACCTCAAACAGGTAGTTTAGGTCCAAAGTTGGCTAACTTAGATAGTTATCCAAGAGATTATTTAATCGAAAAAGTTATGGATCCAAATAAAACAAAGCCAAATACAATAATGCCACCAATGGGAAGAAATCACAAGATTACAAAAGCACAAGTTGAAGCTGTAGTCACGTATCTTCAAGAAATAACAAAAGCAAAATAGGAGAATAGATAATGGAAAGAAGAAAATTTTTAGGACTAGGTTTAAGTGCAGTAGCTTTTAGTGCTGCAAATGCAAACATATTGAAAGAGAAGCCAGCTGCATTTGATGCAACTAATGCTGATGATGCAATGAAAAAATTGTATGGTACTACTGATACTATGAGTGATGGTAAGGCTAAATTAAAAGCTCCAGATATTGCTGAGAATGGTGCGGCAGTTCCTATCACAGTATCTACAAGTTTAGAAAACCCAAAAACAATGGCTATTACGGTTGATGGTAACCCTCATCCACTAGTTGTTGCATGGGAAGTTAAAGAGGGAACAATCCCTGAGTTTTCAACTAGAATCAAGATGAGAAAAACTGGTAATGTTACTCTTATAGTTGAAGATGCAAACGGAAAACTTCACTCAGTAACAAAACAAGTAAAAGTAACTGTTGGCGGATGTGGTGGTTGATACCATCAGTATAACCAATTAAACAAAATAATTAATGATAAATATAGGAGAATTGAAATGGGAATAAAAGCAATAGCAAAAGTTAAAAAAGAGATAGCAACAGTAAAATTACTAGTAAAGCATCCAATGGAGCCAGGAGCAATCGCTGGTGGAAAGAAACCAACGAAGTATATAAATCACATGACAGTAAAGCATGGAGATAAAGTGGTATTTGACATGTACCCAACTTCAGCAATATCAAAAAACCCATATGTAAAGTTTGCATTTAGAGGTGCAAAAAAAGGTGAAATGATTACGGTAGAGTGGACTGACAATACTGGTGCATCAGAGAAAAAAGATATTAAATTAAAATAATATCTTACAACATATAAGGAGATTACATGTTAGGTAAAATTATAAAGACTTCTGCAGTAGTATTGACACTCTCAGGTGTGTTATATGCTGGTAACTTCAATGACCAAGCAGAAAAAGATAGAATCGCAATGCAAAAATACTTCCTAAAGAAGTTTGAAGATCCGATTAAAAATCAGGCAGAGTACTTTCCATACGTGGAAAAAGCTGAGATAAAGAAGAACTATATCTATCCAATTAAGTTAGAAGAGTTTGTTAATGGAACAGCCGCTTGGTATAAACCAACAAGAGATCAGATGGCAGAAATCAATGATTTTCCTCCTTATGAGATTCCATTAGATGATGGAAAAGAGTTATGGGATATACCATTTGCAAATGGTAAAACATACTCTACATGTTTCCCAGATATGGCAATCAAGCAAAACTACCCATACTACGATACTTCAAGAGATGAAATCATCACTATAGGTATAGCAGTAAATGAGTGTAGAGTTAGTAATAATGAAAAACCATTGAAGTATGGTAAAGGCGACATTGCTAAGGTAATTGCTGTGATAGCTGAAGCATCACGTGGCAAAGTAATAGATGTTAAAATTCCTAGTGCAAAAGCTGCAATGGCTTACGAAGAGGGAAAGAAACTTTTTTATAAACAAAGAGGTTATTTCTATCTAAACTGTACAGAGTGTCATGTTCAGGGTGCTGGTCAGAGAATCAGACAAGAAGCACTTAGCCCAATTCTTGGAGCTGTTTCACACTTTCCTGTATATAGAATTAAATGGGGTGGATTTGGAACACTTCAAAAAAGACTTGCAGGTTGTGTTAAAGATACAGGTTCTGAAAAGCCAAAGCTACAATCAAAAGCGCTTAAGCAACTTGAGTACTTTGTAACGTATATGTCAAATGGTCTAGAGTTAAACGGACCAGATACAAGAAAGTAAAGGATAATACATGAAAAAAGCACTTTTATATATAGCAGTAGTGACAACATTTTTATTCACAGGTTGTGCCAATATGAATGGATATGGCGCAAGTAGTGAGATGACAGATGTAAAACAAGCAATAAGTACAGCAGAAATAAAATATGCTGAAGTTCATTCGCAGGGTATTGCATGGAAAAATACAAAAAAGAGAATAAAAAAAGCAAAAGAGTTTGCAGCAAAGGGTGAAGATGCAAAAGCATTAGCTCAAGCAAATGAAGCGATATACGAAGCTAACCAAGCAATGATACAGTCTAAAGAAGCTGATAAAACTTGGCGTGCAGCAGTACCACAGTAGTAAAGGGAAATAGATGAGTTCATTAAATAGAAGAGAATTTCTATACATGATGTCACTTCTAGGGACTTCGCAAATGTTTGCGAAGTCTCATGAGAAGGCTTATGATGTTGGTGAAGTAGAAGATTATTATAAAATTAAGAATTTTGGTAATGCAAGATTTTTACATATCACTGACACACATGCACAGCTTTTACCAGTTCATTTTAGAGAGCCAAGTGTAAACTTGGGCTTTCATTCGAACTTTGGAAAACCACCTCATGTAGTTGGACATCATTTTAACAAACGCTATGGAATCAAATCAAACTCAAGAGCAGAGTTTGCACTAAGTAGTGTAAACTATGTTGAGAATGCTAAAAGATTTCATAAGATAGGTGGTTTCTCTCACATAAAAACTATGACAGATTATCTTAGAGGTACTTTTGGTGCGGATAAGACTCTATTCTTAGATGGTGGAGATACTTGGCAAGGAAGTGCAACTTCTCTTTACACTAGAGGTAAAGATATGGTTGAAGCACTTAATATTCTTGGCGTTGATGTTTGTACAGGACACTGGGAATTCACATATAAAGACAAAGAGATTTTAGAGAACATAAAACTACTAAATGCTGATTTTGTAGCGCAAAATGTTTATGTAAAAGATGAGTCGTTGATGGAAGGTGTTGAAGCGTACGATGAAGATACAGGACACGCTTTTAAACCTTATGTCATGAAAAAGATGGGTGACAATATGGTCGCTGTCATTGGACAAGCTTTTCCATACACAACTATAGCAAATCCACAGAGATTTATCCCTGATTGGACTTTTGGGATTCGTCCTGAAGAGATGCAAGAGTTAGTAGATGAGATTAGAGAGACTAAAAATCCTGATGCTATTATTGTTATTTCTCATAATGGTTATGATGTTGATAAAAAAATGGGATCTGTTGTTAGTGGAATTGACTTTATCTTAGGTGGTCATACACACGATGCAGTACCTGAAGCGTACCCTGTTAAAAATGCTAAAGGTGTTACTCACGTTATTAACTCTGGATCTAATGGTAAGTTTGTTGGTGTTCTTGATATTGATATCAAAGACAAAAAAGTAAGAGACTTTAAGTTTACACTTTTACCAGTATTTTCTGACTTAGTTCCTGAAGATAAAACGATGAAAAAGCACATTGAAGATGTTAGAGCTCCTTTTATAGAGAAGTTGACAAAGCCATTGGCTACAACTGATGAATTACTTTATAGACGTGGTAACTTTAACGGAACATTTGATCAAATCATCTGTAACGCTCTTCGTGAAGTAAAAGGTGCTGATATTTCTATGAGTCCTGGTTTTAGATGGGGAACGTCTATCCAGCCTGGTGGGACTATTACATTTGATGACTTGATGAATCAAACATCTATGACTTACCCTGAAACTTATGTTAGAGAAGTAAAAGGTAGTGATCTTCATATTATTCTTGAAGATGTGGCAGATAACCTATTTAACGAAGATCCATTCTTGCAACAAGGTGGAGACATGGTTAGAACAGGTGGTCTTTCATATAGAATTGATCCAATGCAGAAGATGGGTAAAAGAATCACTAACTTAGAACTAACATCAGGAGCAACTATAGAGGCTAATAAAATGTATAAATTAGCTGGTTGGTCGACTGTTGGAAGTGCAAGTGAGGGTGAGCCTATCTGGGATACAGTTAGCACTTATCTTGGACAGCACAAACATATCAAAAATCTAAAACTAGAGACTCCTGATATTATCGGAGTAAAAGACAATCCTGGGATTGATCTCTCTATGTACAAAAGCTAAAATTACTGACAAGGCTTAACTGCCTTGTCATCTCTCAAAGGATACTTATGAAAAAAACAGTCTTTTTAATTTCACTACCAATTTTTGTTTTTGCAAATTTCTTTACATTTAAACCAATCGCTATAACAGAAGATATAAGCTGTTTTATAGGGGACTATAATCCTGTTCAAAAATCCAACCAAGGGTTTGTTTCTAACGTCTGTTATATCGATATAGGAGAGAGTTTAGTTCTGCTTGATAGTGGTGC
This sequence comes from uncultured Sulfurospirillum sp., assembly GCA_964530865.1. Classification (GTDB taxonomy): domain Bacteria; phylum Campylobacterota; class Campylobacteria; order Campylobacterales; family Sulfurospirillaceae; genus Sulfurospirillum_A. Next base: position 17,446 of record CAZHBU010000029.1, on the reverse strand, counting down.
AACATATAATTTTGCAAAAGACTTAAATACAGTTATAGAGAAAAGAACTGGTAAAAAAATAACTCACTTAGTGGTCACCAACTATCATGATGACAGACTCTTAGGAGCTTCTTTTTTTAAAGAAAGAGGTGTACAAATCATAGGTGGTAAAAATATGCCAGAGATGATAGAAGAGCATGCAGACAAATATGTAAGAGTTTTAAAAAAACTACCAAATGATTTAATAAAAGGTACAAAAGTTGTTCAGCCTGATGTTGTTGTAGCAGATGAGTATGTCATAAAAGGCAGTAAAAAAAGTATTAAAGTTATAAAACCAAGTGAAGCAACACAATCTAGTACAGATTTGATTGTTTATAGCAAGTCTGATAGCTTTATTTTTACGGGTAATACAATCTTTAACGGCCGTTTTGTAAATTATGCAGAAGACAGCAACATAGATGAGTGGATAAAAGCTTTACAAAAAATAGAAAAACTAAATACAAAGTATGTTATGGGTGGACATGGAGACGATTTTTCTAAAACCTCATATAAATCAACTTTAGAGTATTTAGTGATGTTGAGAGAGCAAGTAAAAGTAGCATATGAAAAAGATATAGACCCTGCTGACTTGTCTAAAAATATACACACCGATAAGTTTAAGAGCATTCCTCATTATGATGAACTGTATATGAGAAATGCAAGAAACTATTACAACCAACTAGAGTGGCAGTAGCATGAAGAAGTTACTTTTAATTCTAATTTTAACTGTTGTTTCGTTTGCCGAGGTCAATTTTGCAGATCCAAAACCAAGTTTTGAGAACCCAAGAAAGTGGCTTATAAGAGTCAATAGCAACGAAACTGAAAAACTAAATCATATACTAAATGCAGTAAACAATGTTCTAAAAGGCTATCCTGAAGAGACACTTCAAATAGAGATAGTTTTTTATGCCAACGGTATACGAGCTACAAGAAAAGATTATGATGAGAAAATTCTTTCAAGAATACGCTCTTTGATGATATATGACACTATTGAGTTTTTAGTCTGTAAAAATACAATGGATACTATGGGTTGGAAAAAGAGTGAGTTTATAGATGGTGTTGATTATGTACAGATTGGGATAGCAGAAGTGATTGAGAGAGTAGCCGATGGGTGGATAGATGTTTCACCTTACTAAAGTTCTTCTTTTAGTTCTACTCTTTACATGTAGCACTCTTTTCGCTGACTTTGAAGAGGGTAAGAGAGTGTTTGAAAAGAAGTGTTCATCTTGTCATGGTGGATATATTTCAGCAAAAATCTTAAAAGAAAACTTTTTTGAAAAGAACAATGAGATGCTCCATCTTAATGTTCCCACGGTCAACATGCTTGCTTATGCACTAAAAGATAGCCCTTTGCATTTAGGTGATAAAGAGGATCCTGAGATGCAAAAGTTTGAGATAGTAGAGTTTATGAAAGATTATCTTTACAATCCAAACCTAGAAAATAGTATATGTGATCCTATCATCTCGAAGCATTATAAGAAGAAAGAAAGCATGAAGGGTGAAGTTAGTGAAGATGAAATAGAGTCTATTGCTGATTATCTTTTTGAGTATAAAAAAATGAGATTGAAAAAACACCCTAAAAAATATAAGGTTTTAAGTGATAGTGATGATACATCACAATTTATAAAACAGGCTAAAGAAGAGGGTAAAGTTATACTTGTTGAAGTGACAAGTGAGAGTTGTCATTTCTGTAAAAAGATGAAAAAAGAGGTTTTCTCTAAAGATGATGTTCTAAAAGCGATAGATAAAGATTTTATTTTTATAGTGGTTGATGTAGACAAAACAAAATTACCTTTTGATTTGCAAAAGAGCTATCAAAAGATAACGCCATCATTTTTCACTATTTCTAGTGATGAGGTCTTGATGAATTCATATCCTGGTGCTTGGACGAAAGAAGATTTTTTAGAGATATTGAAGGAAAATATTAAATGAGATTAGGAAGAGTTTTAAATACCTTTAGTACCGATAAAAACTCTAAAGGACTACCTAGACCAGAAGTACAGAGTTTAGAGCTTGTAGAGGGTTATGGCATAGTTAATGACAAGTTTGCAGATGATGACTTGAACAAAACAGTCATGATAGTTGGACTTGCCTCTTATGAGATGGCAAAAAAAGAGGGTATTGATTTAGTTGATGGTAGCTATGGAGAGAATGTTTTAGTAGATTTTGATCCTCATGAGTATGATGAAGGAACAGTTTTTCAACTTGGAAGTACCCAAATTGCGATAACAGAGAAGTGCACTATTTGTAAACACTTATGTGCATTTAGCTCAAAACTCCCAAAGTTAGTACAAAACCATAGAGGACTGTATTGTAAAATCCTCAAAGGTGGAGATATAACAAAAGATGTAGAGGTCAGTTTAAAAACCTGTCAATAACTTCTTTATACTTTTTTTCAATAATATGTCTTTTTTTCTTAAAAGTGTTAGTTAGTTCTTCCCCTGGCTTAAATTCACTCTCTAAAAAATGAATATTTTGTAGTTTTTCAAAGGCTTTAAAGCCTTTTTTACGATTAAGTAGTTCATTCATGTCACTTTTTATCTTGCGTAGTATCTGCTGATCGTCTAAAACATGTTCAATCGTATGAATTACTTTGTCAAAATTCTCTTGTACATACTCTTTTAGCTTATCAAAATCGGGGACTACGAGTATGCCAAGACCTTTCTTGTCTTGTCCCACTAGTATGGTGTCTGTTATAAAAGGAAGCATAGAGATAGCAGATTCAATGCGACTTGGGTCTACATTTTCACCATTGGCTAGGACAATTACCTCTTTTGAGCGACCTGTTATAATGAGCTCATGCTTGATAGTAAACTTGCCTAAATCACCAGTTTTGAAGTAGCCGTCTTTTGTAAAAGATTTGTTATTTTCTGTTTCATTATTGTAGTACCCAGGTGTAACTTGGTCACCTTTTAGCATAATTTCTCCAACTTCTCCAACTTTACAGTCTTTGTCATCTTTGTCCATGATTCTCAAATCAGTTCCAATAGTTGGAAGTCCTAGCGTTGAAAACGTGTTACAGTTAAGAGCCCGTCCTGTGATAGCTGGTGCACACTCAGTCATGCCATAAGCGTTAACTATACGGATTCCAATGGCATCTATCCATTCATCTAAAAAATCAGGAAGAGTTCCACCACCACTGATAGCAAGTCTAAGTCGTCCACCAAACTTTTCTTGAACTAGTTGTAGCTTTTTCTTAGCAAATTTGTTTGGAAGGTACAAGCCTAGTAGTTTTATATATGCAAAAAGTTTGTTGAAAATTGTGCTAAACCCCTCTTTTCCAAATCTAGGGAGTTCATCTTTTACTATTCGAAGATTGTAGTTATAGTTTGCTGAGATGGCTACGAGTTTTTTAAATATCTTTGCTTTTTTTGCATCTTTTTTCTCTAAGGTATTGTTTATTTTAGTATACATTGATTCCCAAAGTCTTGGAACTGTAGCTACTAAAGTTGGTTTGAACTCTTCTAAGTCTGAAGCAAAAGTTTTGATAGATGAGTAGACCATCGTACAACCATGAGATATAACTAAGTACTCACTAGTTCTCTCAAAGATGTGCCAAGATGGTAGGATTGATACCCATAAATCTTCATTTTTTAGATCAATTAAATCTGGCAAAACTTTGACATTGTACATAACATTTTTGTGTGTTAGTATAACACCTTTTGGTGTACCAGTTGTACCAGAGGTGTATATGAGGGTAAAAGTATCATCTTCGTTAAGATCTTCTTTTAGGTTAGTGAACTCTGTTATCTCGTTATCGTATATTTTTCTATTTTCTAATATATCCTTATAAGAGTAAATATTGTCAAAAAGAGTGTGTATTTTTTCTGCTTCTATTACAAAAACAGCTTTTAGTTTAAGAGTTTTTATCATCTCTTCATGTTCATGATATATGTTCTCATTTTCAGTTATTAGAAATGAAGATTCTGAATCTTGCATGATAAACTTTAACTCTTGCGTAGGAGTATCACTACCTCTAGGTATGCTTATAGCCCCAATAGATACCAAAGCCATATCAGTAACCATCCAAGCATATCTGTTATCACAAACAAACATGACTTTAGAGCCTTTTTTTATACTCTTACTTCTAAATGCACGAGAGAGTATAAGAACGTCTTCGAAAAACTTTCCATAAGTGACTTCAAAAGTTTCATCGGTTATTCTATATATAAATGCAGTTTTGTTTTTATATTTTTCATGTGTTGATAAAAACATATGAAAAAGTGTGTTATTTATTATTTTCATAAGGTATTATAGCAAAAAAGGTTACATGTAGAGATTAGCCTCTACATGTAAAGTAGGTTTTAGATAGGTAGAACTCTGATTTTTTGTGAACACTCTTCTCTAAGAACTGATTCTATTGCAAAAAGAGTTCCTGTTGAGCTACTTGCACAGCCGTTACAAGCACCAAGATATCTGATATATATATCAGTATTCCCTTCGTCTGTATCTTTGATATCTAGTATCTCTAAGTTTCCACCATCCATGATAAGCATTGGACGTATATCTTTGTCTATTGCAGCTTCTATAGCTTTAAGTTTTTGAACCATTGTAAAGTCATCAAAACTTAGTTCAGATTCGGTTCCAGCTATTTTAGCATCTGCTAAAGCACTCATTTTTTCTCTTTCCATCTCGTCTCTAGTATCTTTTAAGATGTCAACAAGATAATAATCTTTCTCTTCGTGTCCACCAGGCTTTATACACGATTTACAAAATGCACCAGCTTTAGTGTAGTTTGTTATATCTTCAACTGTATGTAAATCATTGATTTTAATGACTTCTCTTATAGTCCCAAGAGTTACTCTCGCACATTCACATACAATGATGTCAGTTTCAAAACTCTCTGCATCTACACCTTTATATGAAGCAGCTGCCGCTTTAATAACATCATAAGCCATAACAGAACAGTGCATTTTTTGAGGTGGAACTGCTGGAGTATCTGGATTGTCTCTCATCGCAAATTCAACATCTATATTTGTTATTTTTACTGCTTCATCAACAGTTTTACCTTTACATAGCTCAGCCATTGTATCTGAACTTGCTATTGCAGTTCCACAGCCAAAGCTTTTAAATTTTGCATCTTTGATTGTGTTTGTCTCTTCATCAACTGCCCAATAAAGTCTAACAGCATCTCCACAGCTCTCAGCTCCAAAGTCTGCAACTACAAGCTTAAGACCTTGTGCCTTAGCTTCTTCATCTGTAATCTCACCCATATGTTGTGGGTTATTCATCAAATCTTGTACTTTTTGGCTATATTCTTCCCATATTGAGCCGCCAATTAAATCATTTTTTGCCATAATATTATCCTAATTATTTTTATACATCTTTTAAAGGAAATAATTCCTTTAAAATTCACGCACTACTAAAGCACAACAGCAAGCTGTCGTATCTATCCTATAATTTGCTATCGTGCCAATCAGGTGCATACGAGTATGTACTTGATATAGCTCTTAATCTTTTAACAGCATCATTTAAAATGCCTACCGTATAATCTACTTCTTCTTCAGTTGTAAAACGTGAAAGTGAAAGACGAAGTGCAGTATGAGCCAAATCTGCCTCAGCTCCAATTGCTTCCATTACTGGGTTACTCTCCAGATCTTCACTCGCACAAGCACTTCCAGTACTTGCGGCAATTCCGTTTTTGTTTAGGTCCCAAAGCATTGCTTCGCCTTCGATACCTTTTACGCTTACTAAAATCGTATTTGGAGTTCTTTCATCTCTTGTTCCTACTACAAAAACATCATCAAGCTTTAGAACTTCATCTTCAAGTCTATCACGTAGTTTTCTTACACTACTATTTTCAAAGCCAAGGTTTTTAACTGCAAGTTCCATCGCTTCACCCATGCCAACTATACCGGGCACATCAAGTGTTCCGCTTCTTCTTCCACCCATGTGCTCACCACCATGAAAAAGTGGAGTCAATGGTTGAGAGTTTTTGATATACAATCCACCAATACCCTTTGGTCCATGAAACTTATGTGCTGAAAAACTTAAAAAATCTATATCTATTTTCTTCAAATCTACTGGAATTTTTCCAACAGCTTGCACTGCATCTGAGTGAAAAAGGACATCTGCTTCTTTACAGATTTTAGATATCTCTTCTATAGGGAAAAGCATACCAGTTTCATTGTTTGCCCACATGATAGTCACAAGAGCAGTTTTTTCTGTGATTGCACTTTTCAACTCATCCGCTTCAATGATGCCTTTTTCATTTACAGGTAAGTAAGTGACTTTAACACCTAAGGTCTCTAAAAACTTACATGTAGAGATGATAGCAGGGTGTTCTACTTCACTTGTTATAATGTGGTCTTTATCTCCATTAAGGATGTGATCGTGGTATATACTTTTTAAAACCCAGTTATTACTCTCTGTTGCACATGAAGTAACTACTATATCGTCTTTATCATCAGCATTTAGTCCACAGTAAAGCTGATCCATAGCTTTTCTTAAAGCTGGGTGTGTTTCACTACCAAACTCGTGTAGTGAGTTTGGATTTCCGTAAGCTTGTACAAAATATGGTTCCATCTCTTTAAAGACTTTAGGATCTACCATAGTCGTTGCATTATTGTCTAAATAGACTCGCATTTTCTTCTCCGTTTTTAATTAGGATGTTTTTTATCCTATTTCATTTTTTGTATCTTATTCTTTTTTATATTAAAAAATACTTTATTTTAAAATTGACTTTCTCTAACATTGCATTTTTTTATAAAAACAATCAAATGTTTCTTTCTCGAAAATATATTTTTCGTAGCTTTAGAGGGTTGTAGGGATGTTAAATCCCTGCCACCATAATGGACTTGTTCATTAATGGTGCATAAAAATAGTTCTTTATTTTAAAATTGCTTCTAGTTTTTCAATACATTCATCAAAACCAAATGCTTCATTTGGGGATTGACCAAGAAATTCTTCCATGGTTTCTTTCCTCGTGATTGCCTCATCTAGCTCTTTATCATTCCCTTTTTGGTAAGCACCAATTCTTATAAGTACTTCATTTTCTTTCAAAATAGAGTTGAGTCTTTTAAATTTCATTGCTAATTTTTGATGTTTTTCATCTATGACATCACTCATAACTCTTGACGCACTATTTTGTATGCTAATTGGTGGGTAGATTCCATAGTCTGTCATTTCTCGGCTTAAAACTATATGCCCATCAAGTATACTTCTTGATTGGTCTGCTATAGGATCACTAAGGTCATCACCCTCTACAAGAACTGTAAAAAATGCGGTAATCGAGCCTTTGCCTTCCTCTTTTCCCGCTCTTTCCATTAGCTGAGGAAGAAGTGTAAGAACTGAAGGAGGATAACCTTTTGAAGTAGGAGGTTCCCCAAGGGCAAGTCCAATTTCACGTTGTGCCATCGCAAAACGAGTAACAGAGTCCATCATAAAAAGAACATCTCTGCCCTGATTTTTAAAGTATTCAGCGATGCTCATAGCACTAAATGCACCATATTTTCTCATCAAAGGACTATCATCACTTGTTGCAACTACTAAAACAGTATTAGTCAGATCTCCACCAAGGTTTTTGTGTATAAATTCAGGAACTTCACGACCACGCTCACCAATGAGAGCTATGACTTTTATGGGTGCTTCACTTCCTTTTACAATCATACCCATGAGGGTTGATTTCCCAACACCACTTCCTGCAAAAATACCAACTTTTTGACCTTTTCCACAAGTAAGAAGTCCATCTATCGTTTTAACCCCAACACCAAAAGGCTCATCTATAAGTCCTCTTTTCATAGGGTCGAGTGGAGCTTTCATGATAGGTGAGTAGTGAGTTGTTTTTATAGGAGGTTTACTATCTTTTGGTCGTCCAAAAGGGTCAACAACGCGTCCTAAAAGTGCATCTCCCACAGGTATGTTCATGCCTTGGCCACTGATAAAGACTTTATCTCCACTTTTAAAACCTTCTATAAATCCAAAAGGAGATACGAAAAATGAGTATTGGTCTATTTCAGTTACCATACCAAGTTCACTTTTGTTCTCGTCTTCGAGTGATATAAGTTTTACTATGTCACCGATGCTAGGACGAAGCCCCTGTGCTTCTATAGTAGTTGAGCTAATTTTTTTAATAGTTCCAAATTTTGGAGAGAGGTTTCCCTCTTTTAGTCTCTCTTTGAAACTCTTTAAAGCCATTAGTATCTAGCTTCCGTTGGTGAGTTTATGATGTCAAAAAACTCTTTTCTTGTATCTGATTTTAAAAATGCCCCACGAAGTGCAGAAGTTGTTGTAGCAGAGTGAGTTTTTCCAACTCCTCTCATTTCCATACACATGTGCCTAGCTTGAATAACAACAGCCACGCCCTTTGGGCTTATTACTTCGTTAATGGCACCAGCAATTTGTTCTGTAAGTTGCTCTTGAATTTGTAATCTTTTAGCAAATATATCAACCATGCGAGGAATTTTTGAGAGTCCAACAACCTTGCCATCAGGTATATAAGCCACATGTGCTCGCCCTATGATAGGGAGTAAGTGATGCTCACACATAGAGTAAAACTCTATATCTTTTATGAGCACCATTTGGTCATTATCCGTTTCAAAAAGTGCATCATTTAGAACAGCAACTGGGTCTTGGTGATATCCCTGTGCCATTTCTATAAATGATTTAAATACTCTATGAGGAGTTTTTACTAAACCCTCACGACTTGTATCTTCACCTATGATTTCTAACATTGTTTTTACTGCGTTTTCAAATTCTTCTTTTCTTTCCATGTCTCAATTCTTTGATTTTATTTTAGGAGAGATTATATCTTTTATTTGCTTTTTTATCGCTTTTGTATTGTTAATAAATTTGGGATAAAGCAAAATTTTGGTATATTAAGAAAAATTTTTTTAGAAAAAGGTAATGTATGCAAATCAAAGTAGAAAGAATTGATAGTGCAAATGCTAAAGCAGAAGCAAAAGTTTCAAAGTCATTTTTAGACGTAAAACAGAAAACAATGGCAGCTGAGGTTGCAAAAACTATGAAAGTAGATGGTTTTAGAAAAGGAAAAGTTCCTGCACATGTAGTTATGGCTAGACATGGAGAGCAAATTCAACAAGATGTTGAACAAGAAGCTTTAAGAGTGTTTTTAAATGATGCTTTAAAAGAATTAGGTGTTGAAAATAGTGCAGTTGTTGGTGAGCCTAATATCACTAAGATGGACAAGACTGACGATGGGCTTGATGTTGAAATTAAAATCTCTTTTCGTCCAGAGATAGATTTAGGTGACTATAAAGCACTTATACCTGAGTATAAGACTCCTCGTATTTTGAAAAAAGATATTGAAGAGAGAGTTAACACTATGTTAAAACTTTCTGCTCCTCTAAAAGAGTTAGCTAGAAAAAGAGCTGTTAAAGATGGTGATTTTGTAAAGATTGATTTTGAAGGTTTTATTGGTGATGAGCCATTTGAAGGTGGAAAAGCTGAGAATTATTCACTAGAGATTGGTAGTGGTTCTTTTATACCTGGTTTTGAAGACGGTGTAATTGGCATGAAGATAGGCGAAAGCAAAGATATCGAGATTACTTTTCCAAAAGAGTACAACTCTAAAGATTTAGCGGGAAAAGATTCAACTTTTAAAGTAACTCTTCATGGAATTCAAGTTAAAGATGTTCCTAAAGAGGCAAGCGAAGAGACTCTAAAACAACTTTTACCGGGCGTTGATACTCCAACTATGGAGAAACTAGAAGCACAAGTAAAAGAGCAGATTAAAAATGAAAAACTTTCTAAAGTATTTAGTGATGAGGTAAAACCTGCATTTATTGAAGCTGTAGTAGAGAAAATTGAGTTTGCACTTCCCGAAAATATCGTAGAGCAAGAGATAGATATGCAAGTTCGTAATATCTTCCAAAATCTAAGTGAAGACGAAATTAAAGAGTACTCTGAAAATCCAGAAAAAATCAGTGAAAAACGAGAAGAGTATAGAAAAGAGGCTACTAAGTCAGTTAAACTAACGTTTATCGTTGATGAGCTAGCTAAAGTAGAAAAAATCAAAGTTGAAGATCAAGAAGTTATGCAGATGATCTATTTTGAAGCAATGCAACAAGGTCAAGATCCTAAAGCATACTATGAGCAGTATGAGAAGCAGGGTGTTTTACCAGCTATCAAAATGTCAATCATCGAAGAGAGACTTTTTACTCAACTTTTTAGCAAAGATAAGTAATGAGTTATGTCCCAGTAGTAGTTGAAAAAACTGGTCGTGGCGAGAGAAGTTACGATATCTACTCTCGTCTTTTAAAAGACAGAATTATCATGCTAAGTGGAGAGATTAACGATCAAGTTGCGTCATCAATAGTGGCGCAACTTCTCTTTTTAGAAGCTGAAGATCCTGAGAAAGATATTTATCTGTATATTAACTCTCCAGGTGGAGTAATTACAAGTGGCTTTAGTATCTTTGACACTATGAACTATATAAGACCAGATATAAGCACTATCTGTATTGGTCAGGCTGCTTCTATGGGGGCATTTCTACTTAGTTGTGGAACACCAGGGAAGAGATACTCTTTGCCAAACTCTCGCATCATGATTCACCAACCTTTAGGTGGGGCACAAGGGCAAGCAACAGATATAGAGATACAAGCAAAAGAGATTTTAAGAATGAAAAAAATTCTTAATGAGATTTTATCAAAAAATACAAAACAGACTGCTAAAAGAATAGAAAAAGATACTGAACGTGATTTCTTCATGAGTGCTAAAGAAGCGGTGGAGTATGGTTTGGTTGATAAAGTATTAGAGAAAAGTTTTAAGTAATATATTAGGGAGAGCATTTTATGGTTCGATTAGATAAAAATAAAATACAGAGTGGACTTGGTAGACGTCATGCAGAAGGCGCATCTAGTTCAGATGTATCAAAAATTCAAAATTCAAATAGTGAACTAGAAAAATTCTCCCTATATATACTCAAAGTACTTATGGATGAAAATATACCTCCAACTCCAAATAATTTTCAGATATATTTTGAAAAACTTTTAGACAATAAACCACTCTCTTTTAAGAAACGTATCAATGACCTATTAGAAGCTGAAAACCTTAATGACGATGAGCATCGTGCAAAGATGGAGATGGAAGTTAAAGAAGGTTTTGGTCAAATAAAGAGTATCATGAAGGTGGTATCGACTGTTTATAAGAATATAAATGTTATGAAAGAGATAGTTAAAAAAAGAACAGCAGAATTAGAAGTAAGTTCAGGTCAACTTTCAGTAACTAACATAACTTCAGCTCTAAATGAAGATTTGAAAAAGCTCTCTACGCTCATGAACAAACAGATGGGAGTTCTAAAAATTCACTATGAAAAAACAGGTACAATTTTAAAAGAGATAGAGAGCAAAGCGGTATTTGACTCACGTTTTGGAGTATACAATAGAAGATATTTTTTAAAAGCCATAGAGAGTGAATGTAACTCAATAGAGCAATTTAATTATAAAAGCACACTAGTCTTAGTAAAGATGAAAGATAGTATTTTAAGTAAGATAGTCAACTCTAAAGATAGGATGGTGCTAACAAGAAATATAGCAAAGCTACTTCTTAAAACATCTCGTAGAAGTGATGTTGTTGCTCACTATGGAGATGGTGTATTTGGTATGCTTATGAAGCATACAGATGTAAATAATGCTAAACGAGCATGTGAACGCATTAGCGATCTAATCTATGCAACAAGCTTTTTTATGGGTGATATGGAGATAGATACTGATATAGAACTTGCAATTGCACCAATTGCACTTGGACATACTACAGAGTCACTTGTATCAGTAGCATTGGATGCTTTGCCAAAAACAGGGAAGAGATTAGAGCCATATGTAGTGTGCGAAATTGAAGATGATGAAAATGATGAGAGTGAAGAATCAAAGGTAGAAAATGGTTCGTGAGGTTTTGATATATCCTGATAGACGTTTGAAAGTAATATCTAAAGATATTGAAAGTTTTGATGGCAAGCTTCATGTCTTGTTGCAAGATATGAAAGAAACCATGTATGCAAGTGACGGAATAGGCTTAGCCGCTATACAGATTGGAATAGCTAAAAATGTACTAGTTATTAATCTAGCAGATGAAGATGGAGAACAGACACCCGAGAGTGTAGTAGAAGTCATAAATCCTATGATTTTAGAGGCCGAAGGTAGTGTTACTTATCAAGAAGGTTGTTTGAGCGTTCCTAGCGTGTATGAAGATATTGAGAGAAAAGAAAACATAAAAGTTAGGTATTTTAATAGAGATGGAGTCAAGATAGAAAAAGAGTTAGATGGGCTTATGGCTATCGCTTTTCAGCACGAGATGGATCATCTTCAAGGACATCTTTTTATAGAAAAACTTTCATACCTAAAACGCAAAAAATTTGAAAAAGAGTGGAAAAAGAAGCTAAAAGAGGGCAAATAATTTGACCAAGAAATTCCTCTGTGCTACGTTATCAGACAATAGAGCTTTAAGAGTTGATGTAGAGTCAGCATTTGTAAGAGCACTTCCTGGATTTTCCATAGTTGGTATGACTAACCTATCTATCCAAGAATCGCGAGAGCGTATAAAGTCAGCTCTGACACATATAAAATACAAATTCCCAGCACAAAAGATAACTGTTAGTATGTCACCAAGTGACCTAAAAAAAGAGGGAAGTCACTTTGATTTAGGTATTGCACTACTCTTGTATATGCAAAAAGAGAGCTTTACATGTAGCGAATTCTATATCTTTGGTGAGCTTGGGCTTGATGGTAATGTAAAATCTACAATCTCTATATTTCCAATCCTACTTTCGCTTGCTTCGACGCAAAAAACACTCAAAGCGATTGTTCCCAAAAGTATAGTGAGCAAGATAAACCAAATACCAAATGTAGAAGCTTTTGGAGTGGAGAGTTTGAGTGAGGCGATAGAGTTCATAAAGAGCGATACTAAGTCTTTACATGTAGAGGATTTTTCTTATAAAAATATGATAGAAATAGAGAATCAAAAGTATTTTTATGAGAAAGATTTTGAACTAGATTTTGCAGATGTAAAAGGACAAAATAGAGTCAAAAGAGCGATGGTTATAAGTGCCGTTGGCATGCACAACATACTTTTAGAGGGAAGCCCAGGGTGCGGAAAGAGTATGAGCATAAAAAGACTTAGGCATATTATGCCTCCCATGAGTATGCAAGAAATGTTGCAGTCCAATGCTTATAGTTGCATGAGCGGTGAAGATGAAGAACTAAGTGCAAAAAGAGCATTTAGAAGTCCTCATCATAGCTCATCAAAGCCTAGTATCTTTGGTGGGGGAAGTGCTAAAGCCATGGCAGGAGAGAGTGCTTTGGCTCACAATGGCATACTTTTTTTCGATGAGTTTCCTCACTTTTCAAAAAGTGTTTTAGAGGCTCTGCGTGAACCTCTTGAAGATAACCAAATTTTGATTTCTCGTGTAAATTCAAAGATAAAATATGAAACAAAATTTCTCTTTGCAGCCGCTCAAAACCCTTGTCCTTGCGGAAATTTACTCTCTACTTCAAAAGAGTGTAGATGTAATGAACTTGAGATAAAACGGTATAAAAACAGAGTATCAGAACCTCTTATGGATAGAGTAGATATATATGTGCAGATGAGTGAAGAGTATGAAGATAAGAGTGATAAGAATTCGAATGAGATGCTTGATGAAGTGTTAAGAGCATTTACATTTCAAAAAAAACGTGGACAGATTGAACTCAATGCAAAGCTAAGTGAAAAAGCTCTTAATGAGGTGTCAAACTTAGATGAAGAAGCCAAAGTGATACTAGAAAAAGCCTCAGCACAGTTTGGATTGAGTCATAGAAGTGTTCATAAGATAGAGTCCATAGCAAGGACAGTGGCAGACATAGATGAGAGTGAAAAAATAAAAAAAGAGCATATACTTGAAGCCCTTAGTTTTAGGAGACGATAATGCAAAAGATATTTAGAGAAGTAAAAAGTTTAGATAAGAGATGTTATAACGAACTATTTTTAAGTGAAGATGTTTTGATGGAACAAGCTTCAATTTCACTAGCAAATGAAGTTAGAGCAAACGCACAAAAGGGTGATAAAGTTCTTTTTGTTTGTGGTTCTGGAAACAATGGAGCAGATGGAATAACAGCTGCAAGAATACTAGTAAAAGAGTTAGATGTTTCAGTTTATATTCCCATAGGTGTCAAATCAGAGATGGCAGAACTACAGCTGAAACGACTTAGGGCTTTACATGTAAAGGTTGTTACGAGTGTGATTGATGCTGATTTGTATGTAGATGCACTATTTGGTTCAGGGCTTGTGAGAGACTTGAGTGAAAATATCTCTTTAATAGTCAAGGAGATGAACTCTAAAAAAGCTAAAAAAATAGCTTGCGATGTTCCTACTGGCATTGATTGTGAGGGAAAAGTAAAATCGGTATGTTTTGAAGCAGATATCACTGTGACTATGGGAGCTATGAAAGAGTCTTTGTTTAGTGATGATGCAAAAGAGTATGTTGGTGAGATAAAAGTAGCAAATCTTGGTGTAAGTAGAGCAAACTATGAGACAAAACAGAGTAGTATGCTTCTTGAAGAGAGTGACATGAAGTTGCCTTATAGAAACAATAAGACGGTAAACAAAGGTAGTTTCGGACATGTTGTGGTTATTAGCGGACACAAAGAGGGTGCTAGTAGGCTGAGTGCTTTATCTGCTTTTAACTTTGGAGCAGGTCTTGTAACACTTACGGGAAAAAATAGAGCCAATATGCCTTTGTGTCTTATGAATAGTGAAATACTCCCTAAAAAGTTTTCGGTAGTCGTTGCAGGAATGGGGCTTGGAAACATATATGGAGATGAAAAACTTCGTGATTTTTTGCTTCTTCATGAAAAGCCATTGGTTATAGATGCAGATTTGTTGCATCATAAACTCATCAAAGAGATTTTGAAAAACAAAGATGATGTTGTATTAACTCCACATCCTAAAGAGTTTGCTTCACTTTTAAAGATTTTAGATATTGCTGATATAGACATTAAAGAAGTACAGGCCGATAGATTTAAGTGGGCAAGAGAGTTTTCTAAAAACTACCCAAAAGTTGTGTTAGTTTTAAAAGGTGCTAACACAATCATAACAAAAGCAGATGAGTTATATGTAAATTCAATAGGAACTGCAAAGCTAGCCAAAGGTGGTAGTGGCGATGTTTTAGCTGGCATGATAAGCTCTTTAATAGCTCAAGGCTACTCACATCTTGAAGCATCTTTGAGTGCCTCGTTAGCTCATGCAAAAGTAGCAAACGAGTGCAAGTGTGCTAGTTTTGGATTGACTCCTGAAGATTTATGTGAAGGTATAAAATGGTTGTAAAAAAGATAGCAGTTCTTTTTAGTGGATCCGGTTCAAATTTAGAGAAGATTTTAGAGAAAGTACATAACAAAAGTTTCTCTACATGTAAGATAGAAGTTGCATGTTTGATATGTAACAAAAAAGATGCTTATGGCATACAAAGAGCCAAAAAATATGGGCTAGAAACGACTGTTGTAGAGCATACAAACTACCCGAATAGAGAAAGTTTCGATAAAAAAATGGTAGAAGTTATAAAGCAAAGTGGAGCAGAACTTGTAGTCTTAGCAGGCTTTATGCGTATCTTGACTTCAGAGTTTACAAGTAACGTAAATGCTATCAATCTTCATCCATCTTTGTTGCCACTTTTTAAAGGCGCTCATGCCATAGAAGATAGTTATAACTCAGGCATGAAAGTAGGAGGCATAAGCGTTCACTATGTAAATGAAGAGCTTGACGCTGGTGAAATCATAGCTCAAGAGTGCTTCAAAAAAGAGAATATGAGCTTAGAAGCGTTTGAAGAAAAGATACATGCTTTAGAGCATAAGCTTTTACCTAAGACAATAATAGATATACTTGATAAAACAAACTAACGTGGTCGCTTTAGCGATGTTTCTGTGAAAAAAATTTAAAGAGGTTAAAAATGAGCAATATTTTAAGAGTTGGCGATATAGATTTTGATAGTAGACTTATAGTAGGAAGTGGAAAATACCCTGACTTTCAAACTACAAGAGATGCAACGATAGCAAGTGGTTCAAAGCTTATAACTGTTGCGGTGAGAAGAGTAAACATTACAAATCCAAAAGAGGAAAATCTTATGGATTATTTTAAAGATACTGACATTAAACTTTTGCCGAATAGTGCAGGATGTACAACAGCAGAAGATGCAATTACGCTTTTTAGAATGGTAAGAGAAGCAACAGGACTAAACTTGATAAAGCTTGAAGTTATAGGCGATACTGCAAAAACTCTTTATCCAGATGTGATGGAAACACTAAAAGCGTGTGAAGTTTTAGCAAAAGATGGCTTCAATATAATGACATACACAAATGATGACCCAATCATGGCAAAAAGATTAGAAGATGCAGGAAGCAGTGCAGTAATGCCACTTGCAGCTCCTATAGGAAGTGGTCTTGGTATTCAAAACAGATACAACGTACTCTTCATAAAAGAGGCAGTAAATGTCCCAGTTATAGTAGACGCAGGAATAGGATGTGCAAGTGATGCAGCAATAGCTATGGAGATAGGGGCAGATGGAGTTTTAACAAACACGGCAATAGCTCAGGCACAAAACCCGATTTTGATGGCACAAGCTATGCGTGACGCAGTAAATGCAGGAAGAAATAGCTTTTTAGCAGGGAGAATTTCAAAAAAACCTTTTGCAACCGCAAGTTCTCCAACAGAGGGTTTAGTAGAGTTTTCAAGAAAATAATTTTTAAAAACAGATTTTCCTTGACAATGGGAGAGAATTTGGGTAAAATTTCAGCCTTAATCACAGAAGCGTAAGCTTTTTTGATAAGGCTCGGGGTGTAGCGCAGTCTGGTTAGCGCACCTGGTTTGGGACCAGGGGGCCGAAGGTTCGAATCCTTTCACCCCGACCATTGTTTAAAACTTTACACGGTAGGTGTAGCTCAGTCGGTTAGAGCGCTTGGTTGTGGTTCAAGAGGTCGTGGGTTCGATTCCCATCACTTACCCCATTTTTTGTGTTTCGGGATGCGCCCGTAGCTCAATTGGATAGAGCAACGGACTTCGGATCCGTAGGTTGTAGGTTCGACTCCTGTCGGGCGCACCACCTTTTTTTGATGCTTCCTTAGCTCAGCTGGATAGAGCAACGCCCTTCTAAGGCGTAGGTCACACGTTCGAATCGTGTAGGGAGTACCACTTTTTAGTCAAAAGCTTCGATTTTATCGAAACTTACTACCAATAGACTAAAAATCTTTTATTATTGTTGTGCGGATGTGGTGGAATTGGTAGACACGCCAGACTTAGGATCTGGTGCTTCACGGCGTGAAAGTTCAAGTCTTTTCATCCGCACCATTACCTTTAATAGGTACTTTCAGAGATAATTAACAAAAAATATTTAAACTTTATGAAAATCAAGGGTACGTTATAGGGTACTGTTTTAGATTGGATTTTTACTAAGTTTCCTGAATTCAAATCACAAGTGCAACAAACACCTAATTCATGATGCTATTTCCTT
>CAZHBU010000028.1:25187-27433 GCA_964530865.1 uncultured Sulfurospirillum sp. | reverse complement strand
ATGGATTGGGGGAAAGTAATATATATTTTCTTTGCTTTGATGAGTTTGACTACTACGGTTGGATTTTTATATGAGCAAAATGAAGTTGCACTTTTTGTAGCAGCTAGTATTAACCTGATTTCTACACTACTTAAGATTGGTGTAAAAAATATTCTTTCAGCAGAGCTTTTTGCAAGTTCGTTGGTTGCAGATTTACACTTGATTCCTGCATTTTTGTTTATGCAACTCTCAGGTAATGTTACTATGGCAATTTCACTAGCAATTGGTGCAATTGTAGCAAATATGTTTTCATTATCACTGGTGTTAATAGAAGCACTGAAAACACAAGAAGAATTTTAAAACGGAGTTTAAATGGACTATAATCCAACAACTATAGAAAAAAAATGGCAAAATTATTGGAATGAAAATAGTTCTTTTGAACCATCAAATGACTTTTCAAAAGAGAAAAAATATATACTCAGTATGTTCCCTTACCCTAGTGGTCGTATTCATATGGGACATGTGAGAAACTATACTATTGGAGATGCAATAGCTCGTAACTTTAGAAAGCAAGATTTTAATGTACTCCACCCAATAGGATGGGATAGTTTTGGAATGCCTGCTGAAAATGCAGCTATAAAAAATGGAACGCATCCTAAAAAATGGACTTATGAAAATATAGACTATATGAAAAAAGAGTTAAATGCTCTTGGGCTATCTTTTTCAAAAACAAGAGAGTTCGCTACAAGTGATGAGCTTTACTCTAAACATGAACAGCACATTTTTATAGAGATGTATAAAAAAGGTTTAGTCTACCAAAAAAGTTCAACTCTAAACTGGTGTGAAACGTGTCATACAGTTTTGGCAAATGAGCAGGTAGAAGAGGGTTGTTGTTGGAGATGTGATAATGAAGTAGAACAGCGTGAAATGCCAGGTTACTATCTTAAAATCACAGATTATGCACAAGAACTTCTTGATGATTGTAAAAAACTTGAAAAAGGGTGGCCTAGTCAAGTTCTTACTATGCAAGAGAATTGGATAGGAAGAAGTGAAGGACTTGAGTTTGATTTTACCCTAAGTGATGAAACAAAAGAAAAACTAAATAATAATTTTGAAAAATACACAGTTTTTACAACAAGACCAGATACCATTTTTGGCGTAACTTATACAGCACTTGCTCCTGAACATGCTATAGTAAAATACCTTTGTAAAAATAAGCTTCTTAGCGATGAAAAAATAGCAAAAATCAAAGAGATGCAAGCAGTAGGTTCACGTGAACGTGCTCAAAACGACAAAGAGGGTTTAAGTCTTGAAATAGATGTCATTCACCCATTAACTGGCAAAAAAATACCTATTTGGGTTGCTAACTTTGTATTGATTGAGTATGGGGGAGGTGCAGTTATGGCTGTTCCCGCTCATGATGAGAGAGATTTTGAGTTTGCTACTAAATATGACTTGCCAATTGTACAAAGTATAGAAAATGATAAAAATATTTTTGATGGCAGTAAAGCAACTACGGAGTATGGAAAGCTTGTAAATTCAGATAAATATAGTGGCATGACTTCTAAAAAAGCACAAAAGTCTATTATTTATGATTTTGAACAAAATAAACTTGGTAAAAAAGTAATAAACTATAAACTAAGAGATTGGGGAATTAGTCGTCAACGTTATTGGGGCGCTCCAATTCCTATGATCCACTGTGAAAAGTGCGGGTTAGTTCCTGAAGCTATCGAGAATTTACCTGTTGCACTTCCAGAAGATGTAGAGATAAATGGAGAGGGAAATCCTCTTGATGCACATCCTACTTGGAAACATACTAAGTGTCCTACATGTAAAGGTAAAGCAGTTCGTGAAACCGATACTATGGATACATTTTTTCAATCTAGTTGGTATTTTATGCGTTATACAACCGATAAATCTATGTGGGAAGATAAGATATTTGATAAAAAAAGTAGTGACTATTGGATGAATGTTGACCAGTATGTAGGTGGCATTGAACATGCTATTTTACATCTTCTTTACTCACGGTTTTTTACAAAAGTTCTAAGAGATATGGGATACAGCTCAGCTGATGAGCCTTTTGAAAACTTGCTTACACAAGGTATGGTTTTAAAAGATGGCTCAAAGATGAGTAAATCAAAAGGCAACACAGTTGATCCTGATGCAATCATACAGAAGTATGGTGCAGATACGGCAAGATTGTTTATACTTTTTGCTGCTCCACCTCAAAAAGAGTTAGAGTGGAATGATAGTGCTGTTGAGGGTGC
>CAZHBU010000028.1:0-25087 GCA_964530865.1 uncultured Sulfurospirillum sp. | reverse complement strand
GACTTAAAAACTTTAAAAAACTTGAACTTTTAGAAGAAGTTTTTGAGAGTTCTACTATGACTCTGCCAATTACTATAAATGGCAAAAGAAGATGTGAGATAGAAGTAGCAAAAGATACTTCAAAAGATGAAATTTTATCGCTTGCAAAAGATGCTAGTAAAAAATGGCTAGAAGAAAAGAGTATAATAAAAGAGATTTATGTTCCAAATAAACTAGTAAACTTGGTGGTAAAATAAAATGAAATATATTGGGGCTTTGCTTATAGTTGTTTTTATAACAGCTTGTGGTTACAAACCAACAGCACACTACTCAAGAGAAGTCTTGGGTGAGCGTATACATGTAGATGTGTCTATAAGTAGAAAAGACCCTAAAAATAGTGTTTTGATAAAAGATGCAGTTAATGAATCTGTAATAACAAGACTTGGTGGAAAACTGAGTCCAAAAGAAACAGCTGATAGTGAGCTTTTTGTTGATATTGGATCAATATCTTTTTCTCCAATTCTATATAACAAAGAAGGTTATGTAACCTCATATAAAACAAAAGTATCACTTAATATAAAGTACATAACTAGAGATGGCAATAGTGAAAGCTTTTCTACAAGTGGAGAGTATGATTTTCCTATAGAAGAAGATAAATATGGAAAAACAAATAGTGTTATCTCCGATAACAATAGATTTGATGCTATTCAAAAAGCATCTTTAGATGCTTTAAATGAGTTTATATCAAAAATAGCTATTAAAGGTATGAAATAAAAAGGCGTAATTATGGCAAGTACTATAAATGAAATTATTAAAGAGAGTTTTGAAAAGTTAAGAGCAGAAAATCTGACATTTACCCCAGACAACTACAATAAAATCTTTTGTGAAGTTGCAAAGAAAAAAGGTGTTGTTGTTGAAGATTGTCAAAAAGTTACAAAATATATAAAAAAACTAGATAACAAGCTAGCAACGGAAGCAAAAAGGATTAATGTAGCTACTTTAGACCAATTACTTGCTTTTTTTGTTTCAAGATTAAATCGAAGTAACTCAGAACAGAGTGAACAGCTTATAACTTCACTTGTACTTCTTTCAAAAAGAACATTGCAAGCACTCTCTTTGTTGCACAATAAAAAAGCAACAACTCTTGCAAATGCCTCTTTAGATAGACTTGATATGAAGCAAGATTTAAAATCTGTTGAAACAATTAGAGACAAATGGTTTGATTTTATTTCTAACTACAACGATGATTTTTTGAAAAAATTAGATAAGTATGGAAAGATAAACAAAGATGACGTTGAGAAGATGGTTAATGATATCACAAAAGTATTAAGTAAAGATGATGATAGCGAGATATATAAAATTGTTGCTCCTTTAATAGTCGCAACGCTTACACCATCTATTGCTTCAAGTATGAATGATGATTTAGCAACTATAAGTTATGAGCTTAGAAACTCTCCAGAATCACTCTCTTCACAAGCTATGCAAGAGGAGATTAAACATTTTATCAAAAAAAGAATTGAGCTTGATCAGGAGGAAGTAAAGAGTAAAATTTCAACTTTAGATAAAATACTAAATGATATAAACAAAAAAATATTTGATTTGATTGATACTAGTAATATAAGCGGAGAACAAGTAAGAGACATTAAAAAAGATTTGACAAACTTGAATTTAAAAGAGGATAGTTTTGAGTCAGTTCAAGAAAAACTTTTGCATATAGCAACCTCTTTAGAGTCAGAAACAAAAGGTCTTAGTTTAAAGATGGTAGATAACCAAAAAACTATCACAAAACTTCACACACGTGTCAAAAAACTGGAAAATGCTTTAGTAGTTGCTAAAAAAGAGAGTAAAGAGGATTTTTTAACAAATGTAGCAACAAAGAGAGCACTTAATAGTGAAGTAAAAAGAGTAGAAGAGGCGTATAAAAGATATAAGATTGATTACACCCTATGTTTTTTAGATATAGATCATTTTAAGACGGTAAATGATACTTATGGTCATGATGCAGGAGATGTCATACTCGCAACCCTTGGAAAGATTTTGAGAAAATACTTGAGAGAAGTTGACTTTGTAGGAAGGTATGGAGGAGAAGAGTTTTTAACTATACTTCCAAATACTAGTTTAGAGCATGGCATACTATTTGCAAATAAGATAAGAAAAATCATTGAAAACTATAAATTTGTTTACAAAAATGAGAGAATTGAGGTTAAGATAAGTTGTGGTGTTGCACAACGCTCACGTTGTGGTTCTGAAGAAGAGACAATTACTGCTGCTGATAAGATGTTGTATAAAGCAAAAGAAAATGGTAGAAACCAAGTGATGCCAAAAGCTAAATGAGTTTAGATAAATTCTTAAGTCTTAAGCCACTACATTACAATAAAATTGATTATGATAGATTTCCAACTATTTATAAAAGGATTAAAAAGTACTTTAAACTACCTAAAATAATACACATTGTAGGAACAAATGGAAAAGGTTCAACTGGACGAGCATTGGCTCATCTTCTACATGTAAAGGGCTTATATGTAGGGCATTATAGTTCTCCTCATATTATGAAATTCAATGAGAGAATTTGGTTAGATGGTGAAGATGTAAGTGATACTATTTTAGAAGTTACTCATATAAAACTTCAAGATATACTTAGTAAAGATGATAGTAAACTACTGTCGTATTTTGAATATACTACACTTTTAGCTATGCTGATTTTTTGCGATAAATGTGATTATGTTGTATTGGAAGCTGGACTTGGTGGAGAGTTTGATGCAACCAATGTTTTTGAAAAATGCCTTAGTATAGTAACTCCTATAGGTTTTGATCATGAATCTTTTTTAGGTTTAACCATAGAGAGTATAGCAACTACAAAATTAAGAAGTGTAAGTGCTGATTTACTACTTGCAAAGCAGTATGAGAAAGAAGTTTATGAGTTATCTCTTAGTCAAGTTGAAGAGACTGGAAAAAATTTATATTTGGCTGAGAGCTATTTGAGTGATGAATTTTATAAAGAGTTAGATTCTTTTATAACTCAAAAAAAGTATCCAATATTTTTTAAAGATAATTTTTCAACGGCATTTTGTGCATTTGAACTGTTAGGATATAAAGCAGATATAACACTGTTAGAGAAACTAAAACTTTTTGGAAGATGTCAAAAAATATCTACAAATGTCACTATTGATGTTGGTCATAATCCTATGGCTGCAAAGGCTTTGCTAGAGCATTTTAGTGAAAAAAAAGTTATTTTAGTTTATAATAGTTATAACGATAAAGAGTATAGAGTTATTTTAGAGATATTGAAGCCAATTATAAAAGAGGTACAGATACTCAAAATTGAAAACAAGCGGGAAGTTTTGAAATGTAATTTAGAAGATGTTTTAGACTCTCTTAATATAAGACACTCTTTATTTAATAAAATTAACAGTAATGAAGAGTACCTAGTTTTTGGTTCTTTTTCTGTAGTGGAGAGTTATGTCAGTAAGAAATAAATTTACTATAACAATATCAGATGTCAATGGTTCAAAGCACTATTTACTTCACCAAATAATAAAACGTTTTGTTCTGTATTTTACTCTTTTTGTAATCTTTTTGATCGTTACTGGTTCATATCTAATTTCATTTTTAATTGATGAAGTTAGTGGTTTGGAAGTAAAAAAAGAGAGCATGATAGCACAACAAAAAGTTTTAAAACTCAGTAATGATAAACTGATTAAAGATTTAAATGATAAAACAAAGATTTTAACTAAGAAAATAGGCAAAAAGAGTGAAGAACTTAATTCTATAAAAGAGAAGATAACAGATATAGAAGCTTTAGTAGGTATAACAGCTTCTTTAGAGACAGAAGTTGATGTAAGACTTCAAAATATAAAATTTACAACTGCACAGCAAAAACTTTTTTTTGATAATATTCCAAATGGAAATATAGTTCCATATACTGGATATAGTGCAAAATTTGGTTGGAGAATGCATCCTATTTTAAAAAGAAAAGAGTTTCATCGGGGATTAGATCTTAGAGCAAAAAGAATGACTCCTGTTCGTGCTCCTGCAGATGGTGTTGTTGAATTTGCGGGATATCATAAAAGTAGTGGCTTTGGTTATTTGGTTATAATTGAGCACAGTTATGGATTTAAAACAAGTTATGCTCATCTAAGTAAAAAGTTTCCTGTTAAATCAGGTACTTTTGTAAAAAAAGGTGATATTATAGCTTACACAGGCAATAGTGGATTATCAACAGGACCACACCTTCATTATGAAATTCGTTTTATAACAAGGCCTTTAGACCCTTTGAATTTTATAAAGTGGAATAGTTCTAATTTTGAAAAAATATTTAAAAAGGAGAAAAGAGTTTCATGGCAATCTTTGATAAAACTAATGCAGAATCATCTGCATCTAGCGAAACAACAATAATAGCAAGTGGTGCTAAGATAGACGGAGTTTTTAATTGTGCTTCACGTCTTCACGTTGATGGAGAAGTAACAGGTGAGGTTCACTCAAAAAGCATAGTTACTATAGGAAAAGGTGGAAAAATAAATGGTTCAATTACTGCAGATAGACTTATAGTAAATGGACTTTTTGAAGGCAATGCAGATTGCAATGGTGTTGAAGTTCTTGCTGGTGGAAAATTTTTAGGTAAAGTTGTATCAAAAGAGCTTATGATAGAAGCAAAAGCTCAGTTTGAGGGAGAAAGTAAGATAAAAAGAGATAATGAAACTCTTAAAGCTCCATCAAAATCAACTCCTAAGG
Organism: uncultured Sulfurospirillum sp.; assembly: GCA_964530865.1. Lineage (GTDB taxonomy): Bacteria > Campylobacterota > Campylobacteria > Campylobacterales > Sulfurospirillaceae > Sulfurospirillum_A. The sequence continues at coordinate 20,377 of CAZHBU010000028.1, read as the reverse complement.
TATAGCAAAAAATTGCAATCTTCTGTTTATGAATTTTTTAAAAATGGTGGCAATGCCGATGTAATTGGTGTTGCCAATGAAAAAGATGCTTTTTTAGCATCTCAAGTAGCTCAATACTTAGGGAAAAAAGCGTATCAATTACCAGACTTACGAGCTAGTTTTGGTGATGATTTACTCTCTTTTAATGAGGAGTTACAGCAACTTCTAAATGTACTACAAAGCTACTATAAAGACAATTCAACAAAAAAAGTTTTAATAGCTCCAATAAGAACACTTTTTACTCCTTTACCTACACAAAATCTTTTTAAAACTAAACTTATAGAGTTTGGAGCTACACTACCACTAAGTGAATTTAAGGAGTGTATGTTAAATTGGGGTTATTCTGTTGTTGATGTCGTTGAAGCGCAAGGTGAAGTCTCTTTTCGTGGTGACATTATAGATATTTTTCCTATAAATTCAAAATTTGCAATCAGAATATCTCTGTTCGATGAAGACATAGAGAGCATAAGATATTTTGAGTGTGAAACACAAAAGAGTCAAAAAGAGGAGTTAGAATCATATGAAATAGTTCCTGCTCTTTTTTCATTGAGTAGTGAAGAGTATGATGATCTAACAGCCAAAATAGAGCTAATAGATAGTGATAGTTTTGTAAAAGATATACACTCTTTAGGGCTTTGGGCATTAAAAGATGTATGTAAAAACTATTTTGATGAGTTTGATATCTACTTGGCAAATGGTTTAGAAGATGAGATAGAAGAGCTTGGACTTTTTGATGAAGAGGCTGGAAAGAAGTTAAATTCTTTACATATAATTCCAAATGCAAGAGAGTTTAAACCTCTTGAAATAGCTTCAATAAGTACATTTTTAGACTTTCATAAAAGTAAAAAAGTAACTATACTAGCAAAAAGTGAGATACTGCTTCGACAAGAAGAGATTGATAAAAGTTTTGGTTTTACACAGAGTGATTTGATAGTAAATATCATAAGCCCTAGTGAAGTTATTATATCATTGAACAAACAATCTAAAAGAAAAAGAAGAAAAAAAGCCTCAATTATACTAGATGAGTTAAAAATAGGCGATTTAGTTGTTCATGAAAACTATGGAGTAGGGCTTTTTAAAGGGCTCCAAAATACAACTGTTTTAGGAAGCACTAGAGATTTTGTTGTGGTTGAGTATCAGGGGGAAGATAAGCTTCTTCTTCCTGTAGAAAACCTTGATGTAATTGACCGCTATATTAGTGATGGTGGGCATTTAGCTGTTGTAGATAAGCTTGGAAAAGGAAGTTTTCAAAAGCTAAAAGCAAAAACAAGAGCAAAGCTTTTGGAAATTGCAAGTGAAATTATAGCAGTTGCTGCAAAACGAGAGATGATTGAAGCAACAACTCTACATGCTCAAGCAAAAATAAAAGACTTTCAAAAAGACGCAGGCTTTGAGTATACAGATGACCAGACAAAATCTATCAATGAGATATTTAGTGATTTGAAGTCATCAAAAATGATGGATAGACTTTTGAGTGGAGATGTTGGTTTTGGAAAAACAGAAGTTGCTATGAATGCAATGTTTTTAAGTGCTATCAATGGCTTTCAAAGCGTTATGTTAGCTCCAACTACACTTCTAAGCTCACAACACTTTAAATCGCTCTATGAGAGGTTTCATAAGTATGGTATACGAGTAGAAAAACTAGATCGTTTTACATCAACAAAAAACAAAAGCAAGATTTTGGCAGATTTAAGAAGTGGAGAGCTTAAGATTTGTGTTGGAACACACTCACTTTTGGGAGTTGAACTTAAAAATCCTGCATTGATAATTCTTGATGAAGAGCATAAATTTGGTGTAAAACAAAAAGAGAAACTCAAGCAGATGAGAGAAGATGTTCACATACTAAGTATGAGTGCAACTCCAATTCCAAGAAGTTTAAATATGGCTCTGAGTTCTATAAAACAATACTCTCAAATATTAACTCCTCCAAGTGAAAGAGAAGATATAAGAACTTTTGTAAAAGAGTATGAAGAGAAGTCTTTGAAAGAGGCGATTAGTCGTGAGCTTAGACGTGCTGGGCAAGTATTTTTTGTTCATAACCGTATTGCTAGTATAGAAAACAAGAAAAAAGAGCTTCAAGAACTTTTACCAGGGCTTAAAATTCTCATACTTCACTCAAAAATTAGTGCAACCGTAACTGAAAAAGAGATGATTGCTTTTGAAAACAGAGAGTATGATTTACTTCTTTCAACATCCATAATAGAATCTGGAATACACATACCAAATGTAAATACCATCATAATAGATGGAGCAGATAACTTTGGAATTGCCGACTTGCATCAGATGAGAGGAAGAGTAGGACGTTCTAAAAGGCAAGGATACTGTTACTTTTTGGTAAAAGATAAATCAAAATTAACAGAACAGTCAAAAAAGAGACTCATCGCACTTGAAGCAAACTCGTTTTTAGGAAGTGGTTCAGTTTTAGCGTACCATGATTTAGAGATACGAGGTGGCGGAAATTTAATCGGTGAAGCACAAAGTGGTCACATAAAAAACATAGGCTATTCACTCTACTTAAAGATGCTTGAAGATGCTATAAACACACTACTTAACAATACTCCAGTACAGAAGAAAGCAGTAGAAATAAAACTCTCCATCAACGCTTTTATAAGTGTTGATTGTGTGAGCGAAGATAGGGTTAGACTAGAGCTATATCGTCGTCTTAGTAAGTGTGAGAGTGTGAGAGATGTACTAGATATGGAAGAAGAAATGCTCGATAGATTTGGTAAGCTTGATGTCCATACTAAACAGTTTTTAGATGTTATAACCATAAAGATACTAGCAACACAGGCTAATGTTGTTTTTGTTTCAAATTTTGGACAAAATATAACTTTAAAAGATAAAAATGAGCAAAAGAGTTATCTGAAATCAAGAAGTAAAGATGATGATGATATTATAGTTACAGTATTGGCTCACTTAAGAAAAGAGGCAAAAAATGGATAGTTTTGAGCTGTTTAAAGCACTGAAAGAGCAAGGACACATTAAAGAAGATAGAGAAGAGCTTTGGTGGCCTAAAAGTGGAACTTTTGAGGTTGTTGTAGGTGCTATTCTTACTCAGCAAACAAAGTGGAAAAAAGTAGAAAAAAGTTTAACCAATCTAAGAGATAAAAACCTTTTAAGTTTATTTACTATAGCTAATTTAGATGGCAAAGAATTAGCACTTTTAATCAAGCCGAGTGGATTTTACAATACAAAAGCAAAAAATTTAAAAATACTATGTCAAAATATAGTCAAAGAGTTTGAAAATTTTGAAAATTTTGCTCTACATGTAGAACGAAACTGGTTACTTTCACAAAAAGGCATAGGTGAAGAGAGTGCAGATGGTATACTCTGTTATGCCTGTAAAAGAGATGTTATGGTGGTAGATAGCTATACCAATAGACTTGTTAAAAAGTTTGGATATGAGTTTGAAAGTTATATTGAACTCCAAGAGTGGTTAGTTGGTGGGATCGAATCTAATCTTGAAAAAATCAATAATCTTTATGGTAAAGAGATGGATTTAAACGTAATCTATGCAAGGTTTCATGGAAAAATAGTAGAATTTTGCAAGCTAAATAGACGTGGAAAAGATGTGGAGGTTAGTAGCCTAGATATATAGGTTTTCATTTTCATTTCATTTTCATTTTTTATAATCTCCTAAGTCTAGGAGGTTTATATGAGTGTACTTAGAAATAGTCGTTTTTCTTTAATCATTTTGTTGATAGTTTTATTTGTGTTAATTAGTTTTGCAAGCAGAACTATGTTTTTAGTTGTGGACTTTAGTCATATAGATGTTGATGTTATCTCTTTAGTAAAACTTTATTTTGTTGGTTTTTTTTATGACTCGGTTACTTTAACTTACTATATAGCTCCTTTTGCATTTTATCTTATTGTAGTTCCAAACAAAATATTTAATTCAAAAATTCATCTTTATATTATGAAGATATTTATATTTACTCAAATCTACGCTTTTATATTCAATGGTTTTTCTGAGTGGTTTTTTTGGGAAGAGTTCGGAAAAAGATTTAACTTTATAGCAGTTGATTATCTTGTTTATACTCATGAAGTTATAGACAATATCTTAGAATCCTACCCCATACCACTTCTCTTAAGCGTAGTTTTTCTAGCCTCTATAAGTATCTTTTATGTAATTAATAGAAAATTTTTTGTATTTAAAATTGTTTCTACATGTAGACATGATTTTTTACAAAGAGTAAAAATAGGTTTAGTTTTTATGCTGCTACCTTTTGTCTTTTTTAATGTTCTAAATAGACAAGAGCTATCAAAAGTATCGGCTAATAGTTACAACAATGAGTTAGCAAAAAATGGCTTTTATTCACTTTTTTCTGCATTTAGAAATAACTCTTTAGATTACGATGAGTTTTATAAAAAACACAATATTAAAAAGGTAATGAAAAATTTAGATACTTTAGAAGGCTTTAATGCTAATAAAGAAAAAAGTGTGATTCATAGTGGTATAGAGAAAAAACACAATGTTATTTTGATTATGGTTGAGAGTTTGAGTGCAGAGTATATGGGAGTATTTGGAGACAAAAGAGGGCTAACTCCGAATCTTGACAGGCTTTCTAAAAAAGCTATGTTTTTTGATAATTTTTATGCAACTGGCACTAGAACAGTAAGAGGAATGGAAGCTGTAACACTAAGTATACCTCCCACTCCAGGACGAAGTATAGTAAAAAGACCAGATAACTATAGTATGTTTTCAAGCGGTTTTGTATTTAAAGATAAAGGTTATGAAAACAAGTTTATCTATGCGGGGCATGGATATTTTGACAATATGAATAACTTTTTTTCTCATAATGGATTTGATATAGTAGATAGAACAGATATGGATGATAGTGAGATAACTTTTTCAAATGTATGGGGAGTTTGTGATGAAGATTTATTTAATCGTGTTTTAAAAGAGTCTGATAAATCATATAAAAGCAAAAAACCATTTTTAAATTTCGTAATGACTACATCTAATCATAGACCATATACTTACCCTGACAATAAGATAGATATACCGTCTCATAGTGGAAGAAGAGGAGGAGTAAAGTATACTGATTTTGCTATAGATAAGTTTATAAAAAATGCAAAAAACAAACCTTGGTTTGATGATACAATTTTTATAATTGTAGCTGACCACAATGGAGGAAGCGCAGGGAAAACAGATCTTCCAATTTGGAGATACAAGATACCATTTATGGTTTATGCACCAAAGCTGTTACAACCTAAAGTTATAAATAAATTATCATCCCAAATAGATTTGATGCCAACACTATTTTCAATTCTTAATTGGAGTTATAAGAGTAAGTTTTATGGTAATGACATACTAAGTGACAATTTCAAACAAAGAGCATTTATTGGCAACTATCAAAAACTTGGATATTTAAAACCAAAAAAACTTTTGATTTTAGAACCAAATAGAAGTTCTAAAGAGTATCAAATAGTAGACCAGACCCTAAAAAGTAGTAAATATATAGATATGAAAGTTAATTTAGAAGATGAAAAAGAGGCTATTACTTATTATGAAAGTGCAAGTTACATGTATAAACATAAGTTAAATAAATGGCAGAATTGAGTATACTTTTAACATGAAAATATTAATTATTGAAGATGATGAACGTATACTTTCACTTCTTGAGAGAGGTTTCAAAGAGTTCGGACATAGTGTTGAAATTGCTCAAGATGGTAGTGATGGTGAATATATGGCATTGATTTATAGTTATGATGTGATAGTTCTTGATTGGATGTTGCCTAATAAAAATGGTTTAGATATACTCAAAGAGTTAAGAAGTAAAAAGATAAAAACTCCTATTATTATGCTTACTGCAAAAGTTGATATTGATGACAGGGTGACAGGACTTCAAAATGGAGCAGATGACTATCTGCCAAAACCTTTTAGTTTTAAAGAACTTCTTGCAAGAGTTGAGGCACTTTATAGACGGTCAATATCAAGTGGATGTTGTACACTAAAACTCAAAAACATAGAGATAGACTTTGAGAACAAGATGGTTAAAAAAGATAAGATTGAGTTATTATTGAGTTTAAAAGAGTATGAATTGTTACTTTTTTTAGCTAAAAATAGAAATGTAATGGTTTCAAATGCAATGATAGAAGAGCAACTTTGGAATGAAGAAGAGTATATCAATAGTAATGTTATACAAGTCACTATTTATAATTTACGTAAAAAAATAGGAAAAAGTTTTATAAAAAGTTTTAGAGGATTGGGGTACAAAGTTGAAATTTAAAAGTATTAAAACAAAAATTCTTCTTTGGTTTGGTATAACAAGTGCATTTGTACTTTTTATCTTTAGTTTTATTTTTTATTATATTTTAGAACATCAGATTAATCAAAATATACATAATATTGCAGAAAATGTTGAAGATACACTTTGGATTTTAGCACCAGTTTTACTTTTAGTAATGATATATTTAGCAAGTAAAACAATAGATAAGATTTTGATTCCTATAAAAAAGATCACAAAAACAGCAAATAGTATAACAGTAAGTGATTTATCAAAAAGTATGGATCGGCCCAAAGAGAGTGATGAAATAAGAGCTTTAGTAGACTCTTTTAATCAGATGATAAAGAGGCTTAAAGATGGTGTAGATAAAATAGAAAGATTTAACAACGATGTTTCACATGAGCTTAAAACTCCACTTACAGTTATAAAAGGTGAAGTTGAAATTACCTTAGGTAGATTAAGAGAGCCTGACGAATATATAAAAAGTATGATAATAATAGATGAAGAGGCAGAGCAAATTAAAAAAATAGTGGACAACCTTCTACTTCTCACAAAATATACAAAAAACAATATACAAAATTCTTATGAAGATTGTAGTGTTGATGCTACTCTTTTAAATGTGTTAGAAAAGTACAATAAAGCGTGTAAAGATAAAAATATATCTCTACATGTAGATAGGCTAGAAGGCATAACTATAAAAGCTAATCAAGTTTTATTAGAAACAATCTTTTCAAATCTTATTGATAATGCCATAAAATATTCACATAGAAATAAAAATATTTATATCTCACTATACAAAGAGAGTAAAATTCATTTTTGTATTAAAGATGAAGGCATAGGCATTCCAGAAGATAAGCTTCCTTTTATTACTGATAGATTTTATAGAGTTGATGAAAGTAGAAACAAAAAAATCAAAGGATTTGGACTGGGTTTGAGCATAATAAAAAATTCTGTGGAACTTCATAGTGGAGTTTTACGAGTGGATTCAAAAGTTGGAGTTGGTAGTTCTTTTTATGTAGATATGTAGCCTAGATATTTTCTAGACTACGACAATATATTATTTTGACTCTTGCTCTTTTTTATATGCCATTATCATAGCATAAGCTTCATCTTTGAGCTTTAATTTCTCTTTTTTAAGACCCTCAAGAGCTAATTGCTCCATATGCTCACGACCCTCTTCTACATCGGCTATCTGTTGGTCTAAATCGTTGTGTTTTTCAAAAATCTTAGCAAAGTGAGCATTACTAACTTTGATATCTGAAATAATGTCTCTATATTCGTGTAACATTTTATCCCCTTTTGTAAATATAACTATATTGTAACAAAAAAGCGGTTAATCAAAGGTAAATTAAGTTCTATAATCTGCATTTATTTTTACATACTCATAACTCAAATCACAACCATAAGATGTATATGAACTATTACCTATATTTAAGTTACATGTAACTCTATAGGAGCTTTTTTTCATGACTTTAAATGCTTTTTGTTCAGTCTCTTCATCTAAACTTGGATTCTCTTTTGAATAGACTATAACATTGTCGTAAGATATAACCAAATTTTCTTCTTTACATGTAACACGACTAGCACCTATGGTAGAGGCTATACGTCCCCAGTTTGGGTCCTCTCCAAAGAGGGCAGTTTTTACTAAAAGAGAGTTACTAAGAGCTTTGCTTGCTTTTTTTGCCTCTTCAAGATTGAGAGCATTTTTAACTTCAAAAGCTACTACTTTATTTGAGCCTTCTCCATCTCTTAGAATCTCTTGAGATAGATGCTTTGTTAGACGGTCTAGTGCTTCACTAAATGCTTCTTTATCATAACTATTTTTGGCAGAACTTAACATCATCACCGTATCATTAGTTGAAGTATCTCCATCAACGCTGATAGTGTTAAATGATTGCTCAATTGTGTTGTAAAGTAGCTCATCCATATCATTTTTTGGTATTTTTGCATCAGTTAAAATAAAGCAGAGCATAGTAGCCATAGACGGGTTTATCATACCTGCACCTTTACAGATTGCAGCAATATGAAAAAACTCTCCATTTTCAAGCTCAACTTTGAAACATAACTCTTTTTTAAATTTATCAGTTGTCATGATTGAACGAGCAGTTTTATCTGAGTTAGTTGAATTAAAATCAAATTTTTCAAAGGCAGTACATATTTTGTTTGTATTTAATCTATATCCAATGACTCCAGTTGAACTCATGATAGGATTTTTCACATTTGTTAGTTTGGTTTTGAGCTTATCAAATATATCATTTATATCTTCAATGCCTTTTTCACCAGTCATAGCATTTGCATTTTTTGAGTTCATTAAAACGAAGTTTGTTTTAAAATTTTTTCCATAGTTTAAAAAGTGACAAATAGGAGCAGCTTTGAATCTGTTTTCGGTAAAAACAGCACTTACTTCACAAAGATCATTACTTCTAATAAAAGCAACATCTCCATCAACATCACTTGTTCCTGAGTTTGCAGGATTTGTTTTCATACCAACATTGACACCACCACAAAAAAAGCCATCTACATTGTCAAGTCCATTCTTAAGTGAAAATATATCAAACATATCTTAACTCTTCTGGTTTCTGTTTTTTTCTTATAATCCTTTTTGTTGCACGAATACTCTCAGCAGTTCCAATGATAAGCAGTTTTGAACCAGTTCCAACGAGTACATCACCTTTTGGCATAGGTATAAAGATGTCATTTGCATCTCTTATTCCAACTATACTTACGTTTGTTATATCTCTTAAACGAGCCTCTTTTAGTTTTTTAAATCTCATCCATGAATGATCTGGAATCTTAATCTCTTCCATATCAATTGGAGCATCTTTTCTGTAAAGAAGACTTTCGAGCATATTTTCCATGTCAGGTCTAAGGCTCATAGCTCTTAGCCTTTCAGCCATAAGTTTTGTAGCACTGATTACTCTATCTGCTCCAAGTTTTTTTAGTTTAGTCATGTCGTTATCGTTAGTTGCACTTGTGATTATATAGTACGGGCGTTTTAGTCCAATCTCTTTTTCATAAAGCCTAGTAGATGCAATCTGTGCTATATTATCAGCACTGTTTTCACTAAGAGTTATAAGACCTCTTGCACTTGAAAGAAATGATTTTTGGAGTGCTACTTCTGAATGAGGGTCTTCTTGTATAAAATAAGGGTATTTATACTGTACTGCAATTTTTGCTATATCAACTCTTGGGTCAATAACAACAAAAGGTATATGATTCTCACGAAATTGTTTAGATAACTCTATGGTGATTTCGTTATGATGACAAATAACAAAGTGATTTTTTAATCTAGCAATTCTGTATAGCATCTGTCGCTCCTTGATGGTGTTTACAAGTTGACCTTTATTTAGAACTTCTACCAATATACCTATTGACATTGAAAACACGCCAAATCCTAAGATAACAAGAGTAATTGTGAAGATTCTTCCAGCTGGTGATATAGGAGAAATTTCTCCAAAACCTACAGTAGTAAAGGTGATAGCTGCTTGATATACTGCATCAAGCAAAGTAAAGTCATCTATGATGACATAACCAAGTGTCCCAATCATAATCATGACAACTACAAGTATGAGAGGGAGACGAAATGGTTTTAACTGCTGATACAGCTCAGTGTTTAAATCTATATGAGGGCGTGATCTAGTAGACCAGTTTAAAAGTTTTTTTACTTTCTGGATAAGTGCCACTTAAATCCCTTATTAAGAGTAGTTTGGGATTAAGCGTTCTTCTTCATTGTTCTAAGTGTTGAAGCCGCAACTCTGATCTTTCTTGTTGTTCCATCCTCTAAAGTAACTCTTACAGTTCTTAGGTTTGGAAGGAATCTTCTTTTCGTTCTGTTCTTAGCGTGGCTTACGTTATTTCCACTCATTGGACCTTTGCCAGTGATAGCACATTTTCTTGCCATAATTAATTTCCTTAAAATTTTGTTGGAATTTTACACAAAATAAGCAAAATATCTACTTAAACCGTGTGTACATAGTCTGTGAGTATAGCATATATTTTATAAATGTTTTATGAAAGTAAAGCTACAATACTAAAACTCTTAAAAAGGCAATATAATGCTATCTAGTTCAACCATAGACAACTATATAGAATCAATACCTCCAATACCTGAGATAGTTAGAAGATGTTCTGAAGCACTTGAAAATGGAGATATGGTACGTGCTGCTGATATAGCCAATGAAGATAGAGCTCTAATACATTATCTTCAAAGCATAGTAAACAAACCTATTTTTGGCTTTAGATATGAGATAAAAAATGCTAGGCAAATTTTTGGTATATTCGGAATATCAAAAGCAAAACAGCTTATATATGGGTACTATTTACTTCTAATTTTACCAAAAAAGTGGGAGGTATTTGATTTCAATTCAAGTAAATTTCAAGATTTTCAAGCAAGACTTATTTACAACTGGGGAAAAATAGTCAAATCTTTAGGCTGTGAAGATAGTGAAATAATCCCAGCTATTAGTATTATACCAGCCTCATTAATAGTTAGTGAAATGCTTTTTAATGATATAAGTAGCACTGTAAAACTTTTAAAAGAGACAAAACAGTTGAGTTATGAAACTATACTTCGAAAGATGACAGAGAGAACATTTTTTGAGATCTCATCTATGATTGCAAAAAAATGGGACTTTTCACAAAAAATAGTAGACCTTATAGCAAAGATTGACAATACAAATGTTGGTGATTTTGGTGAAAATGCGTTAGAAATAACGTATTTGAGGTTACTTTTAACTTATGAGATGAGTAGAGCTGTGATGGTTCAAAGTGGATTAAATGATATTTTTGATTTGGAGCCTATTTTCGATGATGAAATAACAAATAATTTTTATAAAATTATGCAAGAGAGCTGAGATTGAAACCAGTCATTAAGCAAAAAGTTGCCATATTTTCACCGGTAGGTTTTTTAGATGGTGAAAATGCTTCAGAAATAATATCTCCTTTGGATGTTGATTTTCTTCTTCAAACAAAGCCTGAAGGTGCTTTTATATCACTAAAAAAGGTTATATTTTTCAATAAACGTGGTATTACGGTTTTGATAGAATCTTTGATTAAAGTTCGAGATAAATGCGGCACAATAGTCGGTTTTTGTGATTATGACACTAAAAAATACAAGATGATTTTAGATATGTTCCCTGATGCTCTTAATTTTTCTCTTTTCGATACCGTGGAAGTGGCTACTCTTTTTGTAGGGGATGATTTAAAAAATGCAAAAGAGAAAAATATCATTGTTTATGTAGAGAAGAGTGAGCAGAAAAATCAACTTGCAATGGAGCTTTATGAAAGAGGATTTTTACCTACTATTGCAAAAGATGAAAATGATTTTTTAGCAAAAAGAAAAGATGCAGAGTTTATTATAGAAAACTCTTATCTAGGAAAGCTTGACAAGACTCCTACTGTATTTATAAAAGACAATGTTGTGGTGTATACTCTAAAAGGTTTTGTAGATTCTGATATAGCAAAAAAGTTTGATATGATTTATCACAATAATTCACTAAAAGTTGGTTTTAAACTTTTTCTTTTTGATTGCGATGCAGTATCGTCTATTAATATTCATGGAGTAAATTTTATCTCAAAACTCTCAACCGCAGGTGCTGAGTATGAAACATCTATAGTGATGTGTGGACTAGACAGCAGAAAAATAACTAAAAAACTAACCAACGATTTAGAAGATGCAGGTGTCTTGACATACCCAAGTATGAAAGGTTTATTTGATGATGAAGAGATAATGAAAGAAGCACATGAAAGTTCAAGTGTAGCCAAAAAAAGTTCAGTTATAACAAAAAAACTTATCTCTACATTGCCTACTATTATAGAATCTTCTGTAAAGACAATTGAAGTACTTTCTGGATATAATGCAGTGAAGCAAATGATAAAAGTTCAAGAGTTAGAGCTTGAAAATGACAAAGACCTACTGAGTGCTTCCATAGGCTTTTATGGTGATATAGAGGGAATTTTAATTCTTATTTTTGAGAAAAGCATAGCTAGGGAGTCTTGTAAGATACTGCTTGAAGAAGATGCCAATGATGAAGATATATTAGATGCATTAGGAGAGTTTACTCACATAATTGGAGGAAAAATTTCTCAGCAACTACATAAAAAAGGTATAAAGGTAGATATAACAATGCCTAGAACTTTTCAGAATGTAAAAGATGTTATGAAATCACAAAAAAACAGTCGTGGAGCACAAGTAAATCTAAGCGTAGATGGACGAGATTTGACACTGTTTTTAACAAGATAAAAAACAAGGATTAAAATGAAAATTGCCCCAAGTATACTATCGGCAGATTTTGGTAAATTAGATGAAGAGATAAAAGCCATCTGTGATGGTGGTTGTGATTATGTTCATGTTGATGTCATGGACGGACATTTTGTTCCAAATCATACAATAGGACCAGTTGTAGTAAAATCAGTTGCAAAAGCTGCGACTAAGCCACTAGATATTCACTTGATGGTACAAAACAATACATTTTTTGTTGACCTATTTGCCCCTTTTAAGCCTGAATATATTTCATTTCATATTGAAGAAGAGAAACACCCTCATAGACTTATACAGAAGATTAGAGGCTTAGGCATAAAACCTGCTATTGTTTTAAATCCTCACACTCCTCCTGAAGCCATAGAGTATCTACTTGAAGATTTGGATATGGTACTTCTCATGAGTGTAAATCCTGGATTTGGTGGACAAAAATTTATCACTTCAGTGATAGAAAAAGCTAAGAGGCTAAAAGCCATGATAAACGAAAAAGGTCTTAAAACTCTCATCGAGGTAGATGGCGGAGTAAATGATAAAAATGTAAAAGTTTTAGAAGATGCAGGTGTAGATATAGTAGTTGCAGGAAATTATGTTTTTTCAAATCCTTCATATAAAGAAGCAATAAGTAGTCTAAAATAGTGCGAGTAAAAATCTGTGGCATAACAAATCTTGAAGATGCTTTAGTAGCCGTTCAGGCAGGAGCAGATGCTTTGGGGTTTGTTTTTTATGAGAAATCTCCTCGTTATATTACCCCTAAAAAAGCTTTAGAAATAGTTGAAAAATTACCTCCTTTTGTAGAGAGAGTAGGGCTGTTTGTAAATGCTACATGTGAAGATATAAATGCTACATGTAAAGTCTCACAGATGAGTATGGCTCAGATTCATTTTGAAGCAGATGATGAGTTGTATAAAAACTTAAAACTTCCATGTCTTAGAGTCATAAGAGCTACATGTAGAGAGGATATATCTCTTTTTAGTGATGAATACCGAATTGTAGATGCTTTTGTGAAGAGTTATGGAGGAGAGGGTAAAAGAGTTGATGTATCTTGGTTTGATGGAGTAGACTGCTCAAAAATCATATTAGCAGGCGGTCTTACATGTGATAATCTACTTGAAGTAAAAGAGTTGGGATTTTATGGTTTAGATGTTAGTAGTGGAGTTGAGTTAGCAAAAGGTAAAAAAGATAAAGAGAAAATTTTTGAGTTTTTAAGGAAGAGTAAAAATTGAGAAATTTTGATAAGCTAGTACAAAAAATAGTTCAAGAGCCTATGTTTTTTAGTGAGTGCAGGTCTATTTTTAAAAACATAAAAGAGTTAAAAGCTTATGAGTTTGATACACTTTATGAGAGTGTAGCCAACATGAAAGTTTTAGGATTTCCACTTATAGAACTGTCAAATAAAAAATTAGCACTAGAGACAACCCTAACTCCTTTTGAAAAACAGAGATTTTGCATAGTAGATATTGAGACAAATGGAAGCAAACCCACAGATGCCCAAATTATTGAGATTGGGGCAGTCATGTACCAAGATGGTAAAATCGTTGATAAGTTTGAGAGTTATGTAAAAGCTGATGAGATTCCTGAAAATATAGTTAGATTGACAGGTATAACTGTTACAGATGTAAAAGATGCACCATATTTGAAAAGTGTTTTAGAAAAGTTTCGTCTGTTTTTGGGCGATGCTGTTTTTATGGCTCATAATGTGAATTTTGATTATAAATTTATATCCTATTCTATGGAAGAAGCTGGATTTGGACCACTTCTAAATAGAAAAATTTGCACTATAGACTTAGCAAAAAAAACTATAGAGGCTGAAAAATATGGTTTAGGATTTCTCATAAAACTATTTGACATAAAAGTTGAACATCATAGAGCATATGGTGACGCATATGCAGCTATGGTTGTTTTTAAAAAAAGTTTAAAAAATCTTCCAGAGCATATAATAACAACAGAAGAGTTAGTAAAATTTGCCAATCCAAATCCTAAAAAAAGAAAGAAGAAAAAAGATTAAAGGTATCGGTTTTTAAACTTTACGTAGTTTTTAGCTGATTTATATAAAAAAGCCACTTCTTCATCACTTAACTCTTTTACGACTTTTGCAGGACTTCCCATGATGAGTGAGCGAGGTGGAAATTTTTTGTTTTTAGTGACGAGTGAGCCCGCTCCCACTATGGACTCTTTACCAATGATAGCACCATCTAGTATGGTAGCACTCATACCTATCAAACAAGCATCTTCTATAGTGCAACCATGAAGCATAACTCTATGCCCTACTGTAACGTCATCTCCAATGATAGTAACATTACCATCACTTTTGTCTTTTTTAGTATAGTGAGTTACATGAATCATGCTCAAATCTTGTATGTTTGTTCTTTTTCCAATGCGTATCTTATGTATATCGGCTCGAACTACACATCCAAACCATATGGCACTATCTTTGCCTATTTTTATATCTCCAATAACATCTGCACTAGGAGCTATAAAAACACTCTTTTTTATCTTCGGTGATTTGCCTTCAAAATCAAGTATCATTAACTCTCCTTGAACAGTTTTCGAGCTAAATGTTCAGCTTTACTTGATGTTGTATCTTTTTTCATAGTCTTATATATCTTGTTCATATACTCTTCTAGTATGACGTGGTTATTTATGGCTTTATCTTTACTGCGTTCAACTTTTGCATACTCCCCATCATTTCTTAGGTTCCAACTTAAGGTGTTGTCTGTGATTTGGAGTTGTAACATTTCAAAAAGTTTTTCTTGCAGAGGCTTAGCATAGATAGGTGTCATAAGCTCTAATCTTCTTTCCAAGTTTCTAGGCATACAATCAGCACTAGCTATAAAAAGAGTTGGTTCTGAGTGTTTAAAGTAAAAAACTCTAGCATGTTCAAGGTATTTTCCTATGATACTTTTTACTTTTATAGTTTCGCTAAGTCCTTCTATATTTGGACGAAGGCAGCATATTCCTCTTACTATAAGCTCTATTTTTGTTCCTGCTTTTGAAGCATTATAGAGAGCTTTTATGACATCAGTATCAACTAAAGCATTCATCTTTAAAATTATACAACCATCTTTTCCAGCTTTTGCTTCAGTATTGATGAGCGAGATTAGTTTTGGCTTTATCTGTGTTGGTGACATCTTTAAATCTGTCAGTTTTCTGTTTTTTGAGAAGCCTGAGAGTATATGAAAAAAAGTAGTCGTATCTTTAGCAAAACTTTCTCTACATGTAAGAAGGCTAACATCGGTATATATCTTAGCAGTAGAAGCGTTGTAGTTACCAGTTCCTAAGTGCATATAGAACTTTAAAACACCAGATTCTTGACGTATGACTTGAGTTACTTTTGCGTGTATCTTAAAGCCTGTGATGCCATAAACAACGTGAGCACCAGCTTGTTCTAGTGCTTTTGCCCAGTGTAGGTTGTTCTCTTCATCAAATCTTGCTTTAAGTTCAACCATGACAGTAACTTGTTTTCCATCATTTGCAGCGTCTATCAATGCTTGTATGATTTGTGAATTTTTTTCAACTCTATAAAGTGTAGTTCTAATTGAGACTACATTTGGGTCTTTTGAAGCCTCTTTTAGAAGTTTTGTAACGGTATCAAAACTCTCATAAGGGTGTAATAAAAGGGCATCTTGTTTAGAAAGAATTTTGAAGATAGACTCATTTTTGCTAAAAGGAGGTAGGATTTTAGGACTATGTGGTTGCAACGTCAGGTATGAAAAATCTTTATTATTTATGATTTGCCATAAAGCTCCAAGGTTCAGTGGGATTTTGTATTCATAAATATCTTTAGCAAAAATTTGCATGTGAGAGTTTAAAAATTTCATCAAGTCTTCATCTGCATTTTCTTCTATCTCAAGGCGGACAAAAGCACCACGGCGACGTAGTTTAAGCCCTTGTTCCATAATCATCATGAAGTCATCGGCTTCTTCCTCTTCAATGACCATATCGGCATTTCTAGTAACTCTAAAAGCAGCAGAAGATATGAGTTTATACCCAGGAAATATCTCTTCAGCATGTTTTTCAACAATGCTCTCTACAGGCACGTAAACGTTATCAGACACTTGGTAAAAACGAGGAAGAACTCTAGGGATTCTTATCATTCCGTATTTGAAGTTTCCTGAACCTTTTTCATCTTGAAGTTTGACTGCTAGAGAAAAACTAAGGTTGTTTAGATGAGGAAAAGGGTGTGTGGCATTAACTGCAATTGGAACAGAAACAGGAAGAATATTTGAAAAAAAGTACTCATCTGCAATTTTTTTATGTTCACGTCCAAGACCTTCATATGTTGTTACGAAAAGATTTTCCTCTTCAAGTTTTTGAATTATTAAGCTGTAATTATCTTGAAGAGTATTTTTTTCATCTGAGAGATAGCTTCTGATTTCTCGTAGTTGTTCTAGTGGTGTTATCTCATCATTACCAGTGACTATAACACCAGCTGCAAATAGTTGCTTTAGTCCAGCTACTCTTATCATGTAAAATTCGTCAAGGTTGGTTGCATAGATGGCTAAAAATTTAAGACGCTCTAAAAGTGGCAAATCTTTTTTTGTAGATTCACTAAGCACTCTTGTGTTAAATCTCAACCAAGACAACTCTCTATTTATGAAGTTTTTAGGGTCATTTATACTAGGCATTGTACACCTCGTTCTATTTTTTCCTTATTTTATCACAATTTTCTCAGTTTTGCTATGTCATCTCTTAGTTTAGCTGCCTTTTCAAACTCTAACGACTTAGCTGCTTCATGCATAGCTTTTGTCATCTCTTTAAGAATTTTTTTCTTTTCACTTGGTGGAATTTTGTCCTTTTTGTCCATTTTGTTGAAAAGTTCACCCATGTCTTCTACTTTTAGGTTTTCATCTAGTAGTCTTGTGGTTGATTGTGGTGTTATGTTGTTTTCTTTGTTATATTGTTCTTGAGTTTTTCTTCTCTCTTCTGTGAGTTCTATTGCATATTTCATTGAATCTGTTATGCGTTTTGCAAACATGATGACTCGACCATTTAGGTTTCTTGCAGCTCTTCCCATGGTTTGTACTAAACTAGTCCTACTTCTTAAAAAGCCTTCTTTGTCAGCATCTAAAATTGCAACAAGTGAAACCTCTGGCAAGTCAAGCCCTTCACGCAGTAGGTTTATACCTATAAGCACATCAAATTCACCAAGTCGTAAGCCTCGTATGATTTGGTTTCGCTCAATGGCATCTGTATCTGAGTGCATGTACTTTACTTTAAGACCAAGCTCAGCGTAGTAGCGACTAAGCTCCTCGCTCATCTTTTTTGTTAAGGTTGTGACTAAAACTCTCTCATTTTTGGCGATTGTCTTTTTGATCTCATCAAAAAGAGTCTCTACTTGAAATTCAGAGTCTAAAATTTCGACTTTTGGGTCAAGCAAGCCAGTTGGGCGTATGATTTGCTCAGCCGTATTGTCTTTCGAGAGTTCCAACTCTATAGGGCTAGGAGTTGCTGAAACAAACAAAAACTGTGTCTTTTTGTTTATAAACTCATCAAACATCAAAGGTCGGTTATCAAGGGCACTAGGAAGTCTAAAACCGTACTCTACAAGTACCTCTTTTCTACTTCTGTCCCCTGCAAACATACCACGAAACTGTGGAAGACTTACATGTGACTCATCGACTATGACCAAAAACTCTTTTCCAATAGCCTCAAAGTAGTCAAACATAGAAAAGGGTGTCTCTCCCTCTTTTTTACCAGTCAAGTAACGAGAATAGTTTTCAACTCCTTTACAAGCCCCAGTTGCTTGCATCATTTCCAAATCAAACTCAACTCGGCTTTTTAGACGTTGGTACTCTACTAGTTTGTCCTCTTTTTGTAAAAACTCTAACCTTTTTCCTAGCTCATCTTCAATATGTTTAATTGACTCAGTAAGACGAGTTTGTCCGACTATGAACTGATTGGTTGCATAAATGACGACTTTTTTCAAATCTTCAAGTTTTTTGTTTGAAAGCGTTTCAAAGTAGTAAATACTCTCAACTTCATCACCAAAAAACTCAATCCTTACAGCTTCCTCTTCATTGTAAGCAGGGTGAATGTCAACCACGTCACCACTAACTCTAAAACAACCTCTATCAAAAAAACTATCGTTGCGTTTGTACCCCATGTCAACAAGTTGCAAAAGTAATTTTTTCTGATTTATCTCTTGCCCAACCTCTATGGCTTGAACCATCTCTTTGTACTCAGCAGGGTCACCAAGACCGTAGTTAGCTGAAACAGAAGCAACGCAGATGACATCATCAAAACTAAGTAAAGATGTAGTTGCTGAGAGTCTAAGACGTTCTAACTCGTCATTTATTGAGCTATCTTTCTCAATAAACAAATCACTCCTAGGTATGTAAGCCTCTGGCTGATAGTAATCGTAGTAACTTATGAAATACTCTACATGATTTTTAGGAAAAAAGCCACGAAACTCTGAGTAGAGTTGAGCTGCAAGAGTTTTATTGTGTGTCATGATTAGCGTTGGCATTTGTAGTTTTGCTATGATTTTCGCCATTGTAAAAGTTTTACCACTACCTGTAACGCCAATGAGAGTTTGGTACTGATTGCCTTTTTTTATGCTCGCTGTTAGTTTTTCTATGGCCTGAGGTTGGTCACCAGAGGGAGAAAATTTGCTATTTAATTGAAAGTTTGCCATTTGAAAACATCTAAAATTTTTATAAAATCATCTTCAATTTTATATATGATGGTATACCCTTTAAAAGTTAAATCTCTATAATCTTGATTTTCAAAATAGTGAGAAGGAGGGCACA
The DNA here is from genome assembly GCA_964530865.1 of uncultured Sulfurospirillum sp. Taxonomy (GTDB): domain Bacteria; phylum Campylobacterota; class Campylobacteria; order Campylobacterales; family Sulfurospirillaceae; genus Sulfurospirillum_A. Next base: position 1,100 of record CAZHBU010000028.1, on the reverse strand, counting down.
TAAATGGTGATTTTTTTAAAAGAGAAATTTTGTTTTGTAACTCTTTTTTAAAGTTTATTGCAGCTGACTTCTTGTCTTTTGCAATATATCTTATAATATTTAGTAGTGAATAGGAAAAGGATTTTTCAAAAAGAATTTGCAATTTAAATATTTTCTATTTTAGTATCTATATTTGACCAAAAATCTTTATCATTTGTATAGTCTGCACTATTTTCTGCTTTTAAAATTCTCTGCTCTACTTCATCTTTAGATGAAACAATAAAACTCTCTTTTGTATTTTCTTTTTTTATACTTATTTTATTTTTAGGTAGTATTTCAAGAAGCCCCATAAACTTTTCAAAGATACTATCATCTATATTTAGTCGTATTGTTTGCATAAATTGTCCTTTTGTTAAGTTATTATACCAAAAATTCATTTTATTTTGTTACAATTATAGCAAAGTTATTAATAAGTAAAGGAAACCCATGTTTGAAGAGTTAAAAGAAGAAATCACAGTAAATAAGTTATCTGAAAAAGTAAATGACCTTTTGGTTAGGTTTGAAGAGATGCAATCTCAAAATAGTACTTTAAGACAAGAGGTAGTTACACTAAAAGCTCAAAACGAAGCAAAAAATATTCAAATAGAAAAGCTTGAAGAAGATCTCATGAACAAAGACATAGAGTCAGATGACATCTTTTCTAAGATTGAGGAAGTTCTTAAAAGATGAGTAAACTAACAGTCTCTATAGGCTCAAAAGATTTTGATATAACACTCGATGAAGAGTTTTCAAAGTTCTTTGAGTCCCAATTTAAAGAGACTTTTGGAGAGAAAGGTACTATAGAAACAAAAGAATTGCTGTATGCTTACGTGCAAAAAAGCTATGATGAGTACTTAAATAAAATAGAATATAAAAAATTAATAGATAAAATAGAAGCAGTTTAAGCAAGCCTTTACAAATAAAAGAATAGAATTATAAATATATATATTGATAAATGTATCAATTGTAAATCAAAAAAAGGAGTAAACCATGAAAAAAGGTTTTACTATGATCGAATTAATTTTCGTAATCGTTATTTTAGGTATTTTAGCAGCAGTTGCTATTCCAAAGTTAGCAGCTAC
>CAZHBU010000027.1:4694-27649 GCA_964530865.1 uncultured Sulfurospirillum sp. | reverse complement strand
GTTTTGCAAGTTGCATTTTTATGTCAGTACTTTTACCAATATAAAAGAATGTATACCCATTTGAAAATGATTGAGCAAGCATATCTTCAAGCAGTTCTATATCCTCTTTTGTCTTTAATTGATGAATATTAGGAAAAAATGTTTTAATAGACACAAAAGGCAACATAGGGCGGTTTTTACCGCCTTCATTTATCTTCCTCAATGAGTATTCACCAAACCACTCTCGATCATCATCAGTGATGATGATAATAGTCTGACCTGCTAAAAGATTTTCAAGCATAGAAGATACAAGAGGAACCCACTCGAACCTCTTTTCTTCCATCCAACTCATTAAAGAACCATCTTTTCTGATAGTCTCCAATGTCCATTTTAGTAGTTGTTGCACTGTTAAATATCCAATTTATAAGCTGCATGAAGTGCACGAACTGCAAGCTCACCATATTTAGCAGCTATAACCATAGATACTTTAATTTCACTAGTGCTTATCATCTCTAGGTTTATACCATCTTTAGAGAGCGTATCAAATGCGGTACAAGCCACTCCACTATGAGACTTCATACCAACACCAACTATACTTACTTTAACTATGTCACTATCGTACTCTACTGTTTGTGAAGCATTAATCTCTTCCATGGCGTCTTTTGTCATCTCTAGCTCATTTTCGGGAACCGTAAAACCAAGATTTGTAGTTCCATCATGTCCAACATTTTGGATAATCATATCTACATTTATATTTTCAGCAGCAAGTTTTCTAAAAATCTCTGCTGCAATTCCTGGCTTATCTGTTACACCTCTTAATGTTACTCTAGCTTGATTTCTATCTAGCGCTACGCCACTTACTACTGGCTGTTCCATGATATTTTCTTCCTTTGTTATAAGTGTTCCTTCATTGTCGTTGAAACTACTTCTTGTTACTAAATTTACGTTTAATTTTTTTGCCATTTCAACTGAACGAGTCTGAAGAACTTTTGCACCAAGACTTGCAAGCTCTAACATCTCATCGTAGCTTATCTTGTCTAGTTTCTTTGCTTTTGGCTCAATTCTAGGATCAGTCGTATATACACCATCAACATCAGTATATATCTCACACAAATCAGCTTCCAATGCTCCCGCAATTGCAACAGCACTCAAGTCACTTCCACCACGTCCTAAAGTTGAAACCTCTCCAAGTTCTGTTACTCCTTGAAAACCTGCGACAACTACAATATTGCCACCATTTAACTCTTTTTCTATGCACTCTCTATCTATAGCTTCGATACGTGCTTTCGTATGAAATTTATCTGTTTTTATGCCTGCTTGTCGTCCACTCATAGCAACTGCAGGAAATCCCATAGAACCAAGTGCAATCGCTAAAAGAGAACTTGTAACTCTCTCTCCTGCACTTAAAAGCATGTCCATCTCTCTTGCTTGTGGAGTTTTGCTAAAGTGCTCTGCGTAACTTACTAGTTTATTGGTCTCACCACTCATTGCAGAGACTACAACTACTACATCATTGCCACTCGCTTTTGCTTTTGAAACTCTTTTTGCTACTTCTTCTATGCGTTCAAGTGTTCCGACACTAGTTCCGCCATACTTCTGTACTACAAGCATATTATAAATACCCTTCTTTTCTAAAATATTCTAAAACTTTTTTATAAACAGGTCTTTTAAAATACGTTATATATTTAAAAGCCTCTTTGTATTTTACAAACTTATGATCACAAAATTCTGGTTCTTTTGTTGCTAAATTTATCTTTGAATCATCTTTTAATCTAACTAAAAAATATTTCTGAGTCTGCCCATCAAATGGGTACATCTTTTTTGCAACTGTTCCAGGAAAATCATAACTTACCCACTCAGGAAATTCAGCTAAAATCTCTACATCACCAGTCCCTATCTCCTCTTCAAGCTCACGAAATAATGCTTCTTTAGGAGTCTCCCCATCATCAATTCCACCTTGTGGAAACTGCCAAGCATCTTCAATATCATTACGCAATGCTATAAAAAGTTCAGCCTCAAATGGATACTTAGAAGAGACTATAATAGCAGCTACATTTGGACGATAACGTTTTTTATTGCTCATATCTCTCCTTTTTTGATAGAATGTTAGCAAAATAGTCATTAAAAACTCATAAGGAATATTTTGCTTACCTATTTACACATCCCATTTTGTGATTCAAAATGCCACTACTGCGCTTTTAACTCTTATGTTGATAAATTTTCTCAAAGAGAAAATTATATGAAAGCTATCACATTGCAACTAAAAAACGAAATAAAAAAGTTTAAACCAAAATCACTAAAATCACTTTTTATTGGAGGAGGAACTCCTTCAACTATTGAGCCATACATGTACAAAGAATTTTTTGAAATCTTAAACCCCTATTTGGAAGAAAATGCAGAAATAACAACAGAGGCAAATCCAAATTCTGCTTCAATAGAGTGGTTAAAAGGAATGAAAAACCTAGGAATCAATCGTGTCAGTTTTGGAGTACAAAGTTTTGATGATAAAAAACTAAAACTTCTTGGACGAAATCACTCAAAAAACCAAGCAATAGATGCTATTAAAAATGCTTATAAAATAGGTATTAAAAACATCTCTTGTGATTTAATATACGCTACAAGTTTTGATGTAGAAGATGATATAAAAACAGCCCTGACTTTACCAATAAATCATATAAGTTCATACGCACTTACACTTGAAGAAAACACACCATTTTTTGGAAAAACTGAGCTTACAAATGATAGCTCAAAACTAGCAAATGAATTTATAAACCAAATCACAAAAAAATTTAAACAGTATGAGATATCAAACTTTGGAAGCTATCAAAGCAGACATAATATTGGTTATTGGAGTGGAGATGACTATATAGGCATTGGAGCTGGTGCAGTTGGTTTTTTGAAAAACAGACGATTTTACCCACACAAAGATATAGAAAAGTATATTAAAAATCCTCTACATGTAGAGATTGAGAACTTATCTAGGGAGGAATTAACTACAGAAAAAATATTTTTAGGGTTAAGAAGTAAAATCGGCATTGCTATCAACATTTTAACAAAAGAACAAAAATCTAAAACAGATATATTGATTGAAGATAAAAAGCTTACATGTACAGATGAAAAACTATACAATAACAACTATTTAATAGCAGATGAGATAGCACTTTACATAATTTCTTAAGCATTTTTTAGTTAAAATTCAAGGCTTACATGTAAAGGATAAATATGTTCGGAATGAGTTTCGCAGAAATTATGATTATAGCGGTTATCGCAGTACTTTTTTTAGGACCAGACAAACTACCATCAACTATGGTACAAATAGCTAAATTTTTTAAATCATTTAAAAGTAGTGTAAATGATGCAAAATCATCATTTGAGCAAGAGATAAAGATTCAAGAGCTAAAGGAAGAGACGCTAGAATATAAAAAGAAACTAGACTCTGCTGCAACTAACATTAGAAAAACAGTTACATTTGATGAACTTGAAGACATAAAACAATCTACTATAGGTGTTACAGATACTTTTAAAGATATAAAAGAGAGCATGAACAAAGTAAACGATATGAAAAATGACCCATTAGGAGTCAAGAAAACTATCACTAGTGGTAGTGGAACTAATAAAAAAACAGAAAATAAGGGCGAAGATGTTTGATGAGTTGAAACCACATTTAGTTGAGTTAAGAAAACGTCTTGGAATCTCAGTAGCCGTTCTTTTTGTAGCATTTTTTACCTGCTTTACTGTCTGGGAGCCTATCTTGGCTTGGATGATACTACCACTAGAAGATGTTCTTCCTGCAGGTTCTGAAGTAATTTTTACTAAAGTTCAAGAACCATTTTTTACAGCACTTAAAGTTGCTTTTTTCTCTGGTTTTATACTTTCACTCCCTATTATATTTTGGCAATTTTGGTTATTTATCGCTCCTGGTCTTTATGAAAATGAAAAAAGACTAGTTATACCATTCGTTACATTTGCTACTCTTATGTTTCTTATGGGCGCTTCATTTTGTTACTATATAGTTGTACCACTTGGTTTTGATTTTCTTATAAACTTTGGTGCTCAGCTTTTTAAAGCACTTCCTAGCATTGGTGAGTATGTTAGCTTCTTTACAAAACTTCTTTTTGGTTTTGGTTTAGCTTTTGAGCTTCCTGTTATAACATTTTTCTTTGCAAAACTTGGATTTGTTACAGATAAAAGTCTTATAAGATTTTTTAGATATGCAATTATCATTATCTTTTTAGTAGCAGCTCTTCTTACTCCACCTGATCTTCTTACACAGTTTTTGATGGCTGGTCCACTTATTGTACTTTATGGAGTATCTATCTTAGTTGCTCGTGCTGTTAACCCAGAACTTGATGAAGATGAAGACGATGAGATAAAAGAGACAAAAGAGGAAGAGAAATAGACCCACTTCTAAAATCTAGTTACGATTATGAACTACCGGAATCTCTCATAGCAGAGTTTCCGGCATCCCCACGTGATAGTGCTAAACTACTTGTATATGATAGAAAAACCGATACAATAACCCACACAACTTTTTCAAATCTTTTTAAGTATTTAGATAAAAATGTAAATGTACTTCTAAACAACACAAAAGTAGTAAAAGCCAGAGTTTTTGGCCGCAAAAAGAGCGGTGGGAAAATAGAACTTCTGTTAAACTCTCCACTTCAAAATGAGAAATTTTCTGTCTACATACGTGGACGAGTAAAACTAAACATGGAGCTTATTTTTGAAAACAACTTAAGTGCAAAAATAGTTTCCATGCAAGAAGATGGAACAAGAACAGTATCTTTTTATCAAAATAACAAAACCATAAATAGTGATGAGCTTTTTAATATCTTAGATGAAATTGGGCATATACCATTACCTCCTTACATAAAACGTGAGGACAATAAAGAAGATGAAACAGAGTATCAAACTGTCTTTTCAAAAAAACGTGGTGCAGTAGCTGCCCCAACTGCATCACTTCACTTTACTGATGAGATGTTTGAAGATTTAAAAAAAAGATATGAAACTCACTTTTTAACTCTACACGTTGGAGCTGGAACTTTTAAACCAGTTGAAGTAGACCACATAAAAGACCACGTTATGCACTCTGAGTTTTATGAGATTCCTGAGTCTACATGTAACGCTATAGACTCTGATAAACCTCTGCTTGCAGTTGGTACAACTGTGACTAGAACTGTAGAGTATTATGTAAGAGAAAATTTAAAAATTGGTAGAAGTGACCTCTTTTTACATCCACTTAACAAACCCAAACGTGTTAACCATCTTTTGACAAACTTTCATCTGCCAAAATCAACACTAATCATGCTTGTTGCTTCATTTGTAGGGATTGAAAAAGCGTTAGAGATTTATAAAATTGCTGTAGAAAAAGAGTATAGATTCTTTTCGTATGGTGATGCTATGCTTATTCTCTAAACAGATAAATCTATTAAAGAACCTATCATCTCATCATAAGCTTTAACAGCTTGTGCATTTGCTCCATGAGCTTTCTCTATAGGAATCTGCTCTGTTAATTCTCGTGCTAAATCTGTACCAGATTCAGAAGTAGATGAAACAGCTTGTACACTTCCTTCACTAGGATTTTGTATAGTTGTAGAAGTTGAGTTAAAACCATCTGTATTTACATTTGCAATATTATTTGCATTATTTCCCATCCAGTCTTGATGAGCAGTCATAGAACTTACATTTACTTGCATAATAACTCCTTCTTTATGTATACTCTACTCCTAAAAAGATAAAAAAGGAATAAAATTATGAAATTATATGGAATTAAAACTTGTGGAAGCGTAAGAAAAGCTATGAAATTTTTCAAAAATAACAAAATAGAATTTGAACTTATAGACTTTAAAAAAACTACAGTTGGAGAAAAAGAGATTAGTTACTGGCTTACAAAAGTTAGCATTGACAAACTCTTCAACAACAGAGGCACAAAATACAGAACCCTAAAACTAAAAGATTTAAATCTAAATGATGAAGGTAAAAAAGAGTGGCTTATCAAAGAAAACATGCTCATCAAACGCCCTGTTATAGAGTACAGTGGTGGCGTAATAGTCGCATATGATGAAGCTACTTACAAAGCCACCTTTCTAAAATAACTTTTGCAGCCATGGAGTCCACTTTACCATCACGTTTTTGTTTTGTGACTCCTTGCATCATCTCTTTGGCTTCAACACTTGAGCCATACTCGTCTTGATACTCTATTCTTCCACTAAACTCCAACAAAGATACAAAATGCTCAATACGCCTAGTCATCTCCTCTTCACTTGCTCCACCTTTTGGAACTCCAATGACTAGAGTATCTATTTCCCACTCTTTTAAAAAACTATCAACATCACGTGCTGCTTGATTTCTATTTTTACGAAGCACAGCAGTTTGGGGAGTTACCATACTGCCACCAAGGCATATAGCAACTCCTATACGTTTTAATCCTATATCTATTGAAGCAATTTTTTTCAATCTAAAATATCCGTAAAAACTGATTTTGCACCATTATTGAAAAAATGTTGTTTATCTTTTGTATCATTAACAGTGAAAATATTAACAAATATACCTGCATTATTTAAATTTTGTATCAAATCAGTATCAGCAATATTGAAGGCAGGATGATAACTTCTAACTCTTAAACGCTTCAAACGTTTAACCAAATCTTTTGGATTCTCATTCTCTTGCAGAGCCGCTATGTCTATATTGGTATTGATTTTATGTACCTGTCTTAAATACTTATGATTAAAAGAGGAAAGCAAAACATAATTTACCATAACATTGTCCTCTATAATATCAACAATTGTTTTTACAGCTGTTTTATCAAATGGAGTTCTAGTAGCATCTTTTATTTCAATATTAGCAGGAAAATTATGTTTTTTAAGAAATCTTAGTACTTTATCTAATGTTAAAATTCTTTGTGTTTTTAACGCTCTTAATTCATCTATTCTAACTTTACCATCTTTAATAGAACCAAAAGGGTCATCTGTGATAAACCAAGAACCAAAATCTAGCTTTCGTAACTCTTTATAAGTATAATCAATAACCTTATAAGGTTTTTTAAACTCAGGGAAATCTTTCACATTTGAAGTTCTTTCAAGCGTATTATCATGAATAACAACCGGAACACCATCTTTTGTAAACCCAACATCAAACTCTATATAATCACTTTTTTTTATTGCCTTTTTAAAAGCTGACATTGTATTTTCAGCTCTTATTGACCTAGCTCCTCTGTGAGCAACTATAAGCTTTTTATCTCTTTCAAAATTTTCCCAAAAACCCATCTTTTTCCTACTGTTTTTCTTTTTTTGTAAATATTAAATTTATTATAGCCAATATTGACGTTGAAATTATCAATAAAAATGAAATAGCATTAATAATAGGCGTACTTCCATCTCTTACTTGCAAGTATAGATTTACAGGCAAGGTTGTATCTGAACCAATCAAAAATAGAGTTGTATTAAAGTTTTCAAAACTCATCAAAAAGGCAACTGCTCCAGCTCCTATGAGTGCAGGACGTAAAAATGGCAAAGTAATATACCATATAACTTCAAAACGAGTTGCACCAAGATTTAAACCTGCTTCTTCTAAAGATTTATCAAACTTTTTTAACCTAGCACTTACAACAAGGAGTACAAAAGTAGATACAAAAGCAAATTGACCTAAAATTACCAACCAAAAACTTGGTCTTAAAATTTCAACATCTATGCCAAAAGTATCTTCTACAAAAGTTCCAGCACTATTAGTTGCAAGAAGCAGTGAAATTCCTAAGATTACTCCTGGTATAACAAGTGGAGCAAGAGCTAAAAAATAGAGTCCTTGTTTAAATCTAAAATCTTCTTGTTCAAACAAAAAAGCAGCCATAGTTCCAACAGTTAAAGACGAAATAGAAACAAAAAATGCAGTTTGTATACTAACCCAAATACTTTTCAAGTTTGCACTATCATGAAAAAGACCTACTCTTGTGTCCGTATCTGAAAAAAACCAATCAAGTGAAAAACCATTCCAAGGTAAAGTTGGAAAATCAGAATCATTAAAAGCTAAAACACATGTAACAATTAAAGGTGCAAATAAAAATAGGTAAAACAAAAACATATAGATTTTAAAGCCTGTATCATAACCTTTTGATTTTGGTAAAGATTTTATCATGATAGTGCCTTTGTAAGACTCTGTTTAGTTAGTTTCAAACCAAGCCAAATGATAAATGAAGATAAAACTAAAAGTAAAAATCCAAAAGCAGCCCCTTGATTCCAGTTAAAACTTGCTATAAATTGGTTATATATTTGTTCAGTAAACCAAAGTGAATTTTTTCCACCCATAAGGTTTGGCGTAAGATAGTTTCCAAGAGTTAACATAAAAACTACAATGGAACCTGAAACAATTCCAGGAGCAGCGTAAGGAATAACTATTTTAAAGAAGATAACTATCTTTGAAGCACCCAAGTCATGTGCAGCTTCTATGTAACTATCATCCATACCATCAAGCGACGAAATAAGAGGAACAACCATAAAGAGCATTGAAGTGTACACTAAACCCATAATCATTGTTACATCGTTATAAAGCATCTCTATAGGTACTTCAATCAACCCTAGACTTAGTAAAAAGTAATTTAAAACTCCACTTTCACGTAAAAGTATCATCCAACCATAAACTCTTACTAATTCACTTACCCAAAAAGGCATCAAGAGCAAAATGATTAAAAAGCCTTTATATTTAACTGATACAATTTTAGTAATATAAAAAGCGATTGGAAACGTAATAATAAAAGTCAAAAAAGTAACCAAAATAGCATATAAAGCAACTCTAATAAAAGTCAACCAATATATCTCTTCAACAAAAAACTCTTTATAGTTTTGAAGTGACCAGACCATATCTCCCATGTCATCTTCATACTTCAAAGACATCAAAAATAGTTCAATATGTGGTAAAACTATAAGTAAAAATAACCATAAAAATACAGGAACAAAAAAGATATAAATTCCAAATTTAATATCTTTATTCATAGCACTTACAATCACTTACATGTACACCTGCTTTTACAATTTCACCCTCTTTTATGTGAGAAAACTGTCTATTTTGAGGAAGTGAAACCATGATTTCATGTTCAGTATCATTTATAGTTGCTAAAACTTTTGTGTTAGAACCATCAAAAAGAATAGTTTTAATCTTCAAATCAAAATAATTCATATCTTCCATATTATCATCAACCATCATAGCAACAGCTTCTGGTCTTATAAAAAGGTAACAATCTTTTTTTATACTCTCATCAATCAAAGTAACTTTAAACTCTATACCCTCTTTAGTTTTAACTGTAGAGCTATCATTCTTTAATTTTGCTTCAAATTTATTGGTTTCTCCAACAAAACTTGCTACAAAACTAGTTTTGGGATTTTCATAAAGATTTTGAGGAGTATCGATTTGCTCAAACTTTCCATTATTCATGACAGCTACTCTATCACTCATCACAAGTGCTTCACTTTGGTCATGTGTTATGTATATAAAAGTAGTTCCAAAATCGTTTTGAAGCTTTTTAAGCTCTATCTTCATCTTTTCACGAAGCTTTAAATCAAGTGCTCCAAGAGGTTCATCTAAAAGTAGTATCGAAGGCTCTAGTACTAAAGACCTAGCAATTGCAACTCTCTGTTTTTGTCCTCCTGAAAGTGAAGATACATCTTTTCTTTCATATCCACTTAAATTGACTTTTTCTAATATACTTTTTACTTTTTCTTCTATCTCTTTCTTACTGAAATTTTGTCTTTTTAATCCAAAGGCTACATTTTCACCAACATCCATCATTGGAAATAGTGCAAGATTTTGAAAAACAAGATTTACTGGTCGTTTGTTTGGTGAGATGCCTATCATCTCATCACCCCGTATCTTAATCGAGCCAGAACTTGGTTCTAAAAAACCTGCTATCATTCTAAGAAGTGTTGTTTTACCACACCCTGAAGGTCCAAGTATCGAAAAAAACTTGCCCTCTTCTACATAAAAATCTATACCGTCTACCGCTTTAAAATCACTAAAATTCTTCTTTAAACTTTTTATATCTAAACTATGATTCATCTTCACCCTTGAAAAAGAGGGAGAAAAACTCCCTCCTTATAAATTATTTTGCAGATTTAATTTTATCTAACAATTTACCTTCTATTTTTTCTAATTTTGCTGGAACTGGTGGATACCATTTGATGTTATCAATATCAGCTTTAGTAAAACTTCTTTGAAAGTTAGCTTTTTTATCAGCATCTAAAAGTTCAATTGCTCCATTTGAAGCAGTGCCATAGCCACTATCATTTGTAAAATATGCAGCATTTTCAGGCTTTAACATAAAGTTAATCCACTTATACGCACCATCTACATTTTTAGCTTTTGCAGGAATTGTAAAAGTATCAATCCAACCTAATGCTCCACTTTTTGGCGCAATAAAATCTAAATCTGGATTCTCTTTGTGTAACTTCCAGCCACCATTATCCCAACCCATAGCAACTGTAACTTCACCACTTCTAAGCATACTTAAAAGTGCATCACCATTTGCATAATAGTTCTTTGCTAAAGGTTTAGCTTTAATTAAATCCGCAGAAACACCATCCATAAGTTTTTTATACGCTTTTACATCATCATACTTTGCAAATGGATCTTCACCTTTAGCAAAAGCAATAGCTATAAGAGTTGGACGCTTAAGTCTATAAGAAATCTTACCTTTGTATGCAGGATTAAGCAGATCACTATAATCTTTTGCATTAGGAGCAAGTTTTGTGTTTACTATCAATCCAGAAGTTCCATAACAGTGAGGAACAGCAAACGAATCACTATTTACTTTTGTATTCTTTTTAACTGCATCAAGCATTGAAGTAATAATTTGTGCAGAATCAATCTTTGAATAATCAAGCGCTTGATATATTTTGTATTTTGCTTGAACTGAGCTTATTCTATCTTGAGATGGTTGAGCTAAATCAAATCCTGCTCCACGAGTTGCACGAAGTTTTGAAATCATCTCTTCATTGTTCGAGTAAGTTAACTCAACTTTGAGTCCTGTTTGTTTCTCAAACTTTTCTACTAATGCTTTTGGAGCATAACCTTTCCATGTCAATATTTTTAGAGTGTCTGCATTTAGCATACCCCCTGATAGTAATGCAATTGCTGCAACTGATACGATAACTAATTTTTTCATAAATATCTCCTTTTGATTTAAATTTATTTAATTATTTTACTTCTTATTGATTACTGTTTTATTACAAACTTCTTTCTAAAATTTCTTTTGCTTCACTTAAGTACAAACTATACTCTTCATCACTCCATGCTAACTTATTTTTAAAAACCATTGTAACCTTTTCTAAAGACTCTTTAGTGGCTTCTATGTCTAAAAAACCTAAACCCAACCTTCTAACTAAAACATCTAAAGGCTTACATGTAAACTCACAATCAATACTATAATATACTTCAGATAAAAGATACGGATACGCTTCATGAACCTTTTCATCTCCATACTTATCAACATATTTTATAACATCGACCAAGCAATCCCCATAAGATGATACTAGATGCTCTTTTGTTCTATCTTCAAGCTGTAATCTATCTAATTCTTCTTTAATTTGATGTAGATTTTCTCTGCTTCCTACTAATCTATACTCTTTTGTCTTACAACTGTGTAGATTATTCTTCTTTTTCATTTTAAGAACAAAATCAAGTGTCTCTTCTGCCATTTTTCTATACGTTGTCCACTTACCACCCACAACACTTATAAGCCCAGATTGTGACTCAATAATGACATGTTCACGTACCAACTCTTTTGTATTTTTGACATTATTGTTTACAACGAGTGGTCTCAATCCTGACCATGAGGATAATATATCTTTTTTTGTAACTTTTGCATCAAAATACTTAGCTATATGACGAAGAAGATAATCTATATCTTTATCACTCACAAGTGGTCTCTCTTCAACTTCTGCACTCTCGTCCGTTGTTCCAACTAGGCACTTTCCAAGATAGGGAAGCATAAAAAGAACTCTTCCATCTTCTGTTTTAGGTATCATTATTCCTTCATCATTTGGCAGAAACTTTTTATCTAAAACAATATGTACGCCAGAACTTGATTTTAAAATATCTTTTGCATTTTGATCATCAAGTTTTCTCATTTTATCACTAAATGAACCTGTTGCATTTATAATCATATCTGCATTTACTTCATAACTATTTTTTGTTAAATCATCTTTTAGTTTTAAACCTATAATTTTACTATTCTCATATACAAAACCTACTACTTCTGTGTGGTTTTTGACTATACAACCCTCTTTAGAAGCACTTTGCAGTAGAGATATAACCATTCTTGCATCATTAAAAGCACCATCAAAGTATCTTACGCCACCTTTAAGTCCCTCTTTTTTTACTGATGGAAAAATCTTAATTATCTCATCTCTACTAACTATTTGACTCTTACCAAGTCTTCTTTTACCAGAAATCAAATCATAAAGTGCAAGACCTATGTACATGTAAGGGATTTCATACCACTTATAAAGAGGAGTTACTAAAGTGACACTATGCGCAAGATGTGAAGCATTTTGCAGAAGTCTATATCGTTCTTTTAAACCTTCCTTTACAAGATTATACTGAGCAATATCAAGTTTTTTAACAGCATTTTCAAGGTATCTAACTCCTCCATGAACTAACTTAGTACTTCTACTGCTAGTTCCTTCAGAAAAGTCATTTTTTTCTACTATAAGCGTTTTTAAACCTCGCAGTGAAGAATCAAGGGCTACACCACAACCTGTAGCCCCTCCTCCAATTATAATTAAATCAAATTTAGTTTTAGTCACTATGACTTAAACTTACCTAATTCGTTATTAAGTTTCTCAGTCATTGAATGAAGATGTCCTGAAGCTGTTGATACATTTTCAACACTTTCTACATTGCTTGCAGAGATATTGTTTACTTCATCTACTTCAGCTACTATAGACTGAACTTTTTTAGATGTATCTGCAAAGTCATCTACTGTTTTACTAGCATCTTCTATAGTTTGGTGTATGACACTAGAGATTTCTACCATCTGTTCTTGAAGATGAACTGAAACATCAGCTAAAGCGTGAACATCTTTTGCATTTTCAGAAATCTCACTGTTAGCTTCTGTGATTGATTGGACAACTATATTTATAGTTGCATCTATCTCAACTAAAGACTTTTGAGTTCGTTCTGCTAGTTTTCTAACTTCATCAGCAACAACTGCAAAACCACGTCCATGCTCACCAGCACGTGCAGCTTCTATAGCAGCATTTAGGGCAAGCAAGTTTGTCTGGTCTGCTATATCTTTGATGATATTAAGTACATCTTTCACCTCTTCTGCATTTTGACTTACTTGGTTTAGTTTTTCAGCCAAATCTTGCTCTTTTTGTGAAGTTTCTTGCATTGTACTCTCTAGCTCTTCAACTTTTGATTTCACACTATTTACACTTGTAAACGTCTTTTCAAGCTCTTTTTGAGAAAGTTTTGCTTTATCGACAGCACTGTCTAAATAAGAACTAAGATCCATACCTTTTTCACGAGTATTTGCCACGATTAAAGACTCTTGTTCAACATTTTTACCAACTTCTGATGCTGTTTGAGAAAGTTCTTCTGATATAGCAGAGTTTTCTGCACTTATCTCTTTTGAAGTCTTTACTATTTCATGAAGTTTTTCTATAAAAAGGTTTATATTGCTTGAAACTTCACCAAACTCATCTTTTGATTTTACTTCAAGACGTTGACGTAAATCACCATCACTTCCTGCCATCTCTTTTACCAATTCATTTAAGTTATCAAGCGGTTTCATAAGAATTCTTGTCCCAAAAACAATTATTATAAGTGTAATAGCCAAAATAATCAAACCCAATATAAAAAGTCCCATAGCCTGCTTATCTAAAAATCTATATGCTGCTTTTTTATCAAATGTGATGCCAGGAGTCCAACCACTCTCTTTTGAAACAAAATATGCAAAAAGTTTATCTGCACCATTATAATCATACTCTATAAATGCTCCCTTAGAAGCTTTAAGAGCACTATTCATTGTTGGAGCTACTTTTGACAACTCTTTACCTAGAACCTTTTTTGCAGGGTGTGCTATGATTATGTTTTTACTATCTAACAGTAAACCGTAACCACCATCAAACTTTGTATTAGCAATAATTTTTACCAAATCATCTAATTCTAAATCTATTCCATAAACACCAACAAAATCTTCATTATCATAAATAGGAGCCATTATAGTTACTATAAATTTCTTTGTCGTTGCATCTTGATATGCATCAGTAATACCAACTTTTTTAAGAGATACTGCTTTTTTATACCAAGGTCTTACTCTTGGATCGTAATCATCTGGCAATTTTTCTCCACTTCCAAGCACCATACGACCATCTTTAAAACCAATATAAGCATCCATAGCTCCAATTTTGTTCGCATATTTTTTGAGTTTAGGAACTAACTCCCCTTCCCAGGAATCTTCAGAATATCTAAATGCTTCTGCAGTATCAGCAACTATACTTTTTTTATTTTTAATCCACAAATCAATGTAACTAGTAAGACCTTTAGCCTTTGAAATAAGTGATGATTCAACTTGTTCTACACTACTATGTTTTGTGTCCATATAACTAAAAACCCCAAAAACACTCAAACCCAAAAATACGATAATCGAAACAACCAAGGCAATTTTATTTTTAAAACTCACTTTAACTCTCCTTCTCTTATTTTATTATTTATGATTATAATCAAATAAAAAAGAATTTGCACTTAAAGAGTTGATATTATATTGTTTTTTATAACAATTTTGCCATTTAACTCATACTCAAAAATTTTATCGCCAAATTTTTCAATACCCTCTTCATAAGTTGGATTTGTTTTACAAAACTCTAAAAGGTTATCTCTGTTTTGTTTACATGTAGAACCAAACTGAGATACAAACTCATCTACATCATAGATTGCTGTAGCCAAAGAGTTTTTCAAAAGATAGTTTGTACCTTCACTCTCTCCTACTCTATGAGGTAAAACATATATCTTTTTTTTCATTTTTAAAGCAAACTCAACACTTCTCATGCTTCCGCTTTTTAAATCTGCTTCACTTACAATAAGAAGATTTCCCAAAGATACTACAACCTCGTTTCTAACCACAAAACTCCAAGGAGTAGCACGAAAACCTTCATCAAATTGACTCAATGTTAAACCCTGATTTTCAATACTTGTTATGATAGATTTGTTGACATTAGGGTACTTTATATCAAGTCCATTAGCCATAACAGCAATAGTGTTACTAGCACCTGCATTTTGATGTGCAATGCTATCAACACCCATAGCAGCTCCACTCACTATACAGACTCCTCTTTTTGACAATTCTGATGAAATTCTTGCTGTTAAAATTTTTGTGTATGAAGAGGGACGACGAGTCCCAATTATGGAAATTTTATCTTTATTTAGTAATTCTAAGTTACCTCTATAAAATATATCTTTAGGATACTTTTTCATTGAGTTTAACTCTTTAACATTAAACTCAATCTTCATTATAAATCTTTCAAATAAACTAGTTTAACATCTTTCAACATCTCTTTTGCACCTATTAGTACTTTTAAAGTGTTCTCATGAGGATGTCCTATAGCAACAGCATATCCTCTTTTTTTAGCTATCTTCATAGCCTTTTTTAACTGTTTTCTTATCAATCTTTTTTCTATGTCATTATCTATAAATATATCTCTAGAGTAAAGTTTTACACCGTACTTTTTAGCTATTTTTGGGGCTTTTGTTTGGGCAGTTGTTCGGCTATCTACAAAGTAAAGATTTTCATCTTTCATAATACCCATAAGTTTATCCATAGATTGATAATCAGATGTAAACTTACTGCCTGTATGATTATTATAATATATTATTGATGGAAACCACTGCTTTATCTGTTTTATCCTTTTTCTCATTTTCTCAGTAGAATCACCAACTTTTAAAGTTTCGGGTTCTGGTCTTGCAAAGCTCAAAGCTTCTGTAGGAAGGTGAATCATCGCAAACCTAAAATCTTTTGAAAGATTTATAGTATCAGGATGTCGTTTTGTCGGTGGAAAAAATGATGGAGTTACTCTAAATGGAATTTGTTTTATAAGCCTAATCTGATGAGCATATGCCACGTCATCAATAATGATTGCAAGTTTTGGCTTGCCACTATATGTCTGTTTTTTATCTACATGTAGAATTTTTTTATCTTCTGTTTTATGTTTTTCTAAACTTTTTTTATAATCTTGTATCTCTGAAAAATGTGTCTCTTTCTCTACTTCTTTTGGTTTTATCACTGTAATAGGAGGAAGTTTTTTTGATTCTTTTGGCTTTTTATACTTTTGCAAAGAATCTAAACGTTTTTTCTCTTCATCAAGCATCTTTTTCATTTTGTTCATCAAGATTTCAATAGATTCTTCATTCTTATTTTTTGATTGTATTATCTGAAAATAATTAACTCCATATACAATAGCAAATGCACTAAAACAAGCTAAAAGGACAAGAGCTATCTTCTTTGTAGAAAACAGTTTACTTTTTTTGTGAGATTTTCTCTTTTTGCGTCTACTTTTTGCCAAGGATTATCTCGACTTCAAGCATATCTACATTTTGATTGTTTTGAGATGTTATCTTCACATCATCAACTGAAGTATACTTCTTTATTACCTCTATTAAGTCATTTCTCAAGTCGTTTAAGTATGGTAGTTTGCAATTTACTCTCTCATGAGCCAACATGATTGTAAGTCTATCTTTTGCAACACTAGCACTACTCTTTTTTTTACCAAAAATACTACTCAAAAAACTCATCTAAAAATTCCTTTGATCGCTCCAAAAAATCCTTTTTTTGCTTTTAAATCCATAAACTCTATCTCTTCTCCCAAAACTCTTCTTGCGATTCTTCTGTAGCTCTCTGCTGAGATTGATTTCTCTTTGTTTATGATAGGATCACCCATATTTGTTGAGCCGATTATATCTTCATCGTCAGGAATAACACCTATAAGAGGAAGTGCTAAAATACTAAGAACATCTTCAGTGCTAAGCATATTGCCTGCTTCTACCATCTCTGGTTTTATGCGGTTAATGATAACGTGTTTTTCTACCTCTTTACCCTCTTTTGCTTTTTCGCTTTTCGCATCTATAATACCTATAACACGGTCAGCATCACGAACAGAGCTAACATCAGGAGTAGATACGATCAAAGCCCTATCCGCTAAGAAAATAGAGTGTTCAAAACCACTCTCAATTCCAGCGGGAGAATCTAGTAAAACTATATCAAACTCCTTTTTGAGTGAGAGAAGAAGCTTTTTAACTTTTTCACGTTTCAGTACATCTTTATCTTTTGTTTGACTTGCAGGAAGGAAGTATAAACTTTTTGCTTTTTTATCATTTATAAGAGCTTGAGAAAGGTTACAGCGACCTTCCATAACATCGACAACATCATAAACTATGCGGTTTTCAAGTCCTAAAATCATATCAAGGTTTCTTAGCCCAATATCAAAGTCAATTGCTACTACTTTTTTACCAAGATTAGCAAGTCCTACTGCTAAGTTTGCCGTTGTAGTCGATTTACCAACTCCGCCTTTTCCAGATGTTACAGTTATGATTGTGCCCAAATTATGCTCCGTTTTAAAAGTATTACATGTAGAGGAAAACCTCTACATGTAAATGGTATTAGTTCTCGTCTTTATTTATAATTTTCTTTGAAGTAATCCAAGGCATCATTGCTCTTAGTTTTTTACCAGTTTGTTCAATTTCACTTCTCTCTGCATTTGCACGCTCAGCGTTCATGCGAGCATATCCTGCTTTTCTCTCTAAAATAAAATCTTTAGCAAATCTACCATCTTGAATCTCTGCTAAAATCTCTTTCATAGCCTTTTTAGACTCATCATTGATAACTCTTTTACCACTAACATAATCACCATACTCAGCAGTATTGCTAATTGAGTATCTCATGTCAGCAATTCCGCCTTGATACATCAAGTCAACAATAAGCTTAAGCTCATGAAGACACTCAAAGTATGCCATCTCTGGCTCATAACCAGCTTCTGTAAGAGTTTCAAATCCTGCTTGAACAAGACTAACAGCTCCACCACAAAGAACAGCTTGCTCACCAAAAAGATCAGTCTCAGTTTCGTCTTTGAAAGTTGTCTCAATAATTCCTGTTCTTCCTCCACCAATAGCACTTGCATAACTTAAAGCAATTGCTTTTGCATTTCCAGTTGCATCTTGGTCAACAGCAATAAGATCAGGAATTCCGCCACCAGCTATAAACTCACTTCTTACAGTATGACCTGGAGCTTTTGGAGCAACCATAATACAATCTATGCCTTTTGGTGTTTGTATTTGACTGTAGTGAATGTTAAAACCATGTCCAAAAGCAATAACATTTCCATCACTCAAGTTTGGTTTAATCTCAGCTTCAAAAACATCTGCTTGAGACTCATCAGGAAGAAGAATCATGATAATATCAGACTCTTTTGACGCATCCGAAACACTTAAAACTTTAAAACCTTTTGCTTCAGCTTTTTTCCATGAACTACCTTCTGGTCTAAGTCCAACTACTACTTCAACGCCACTATCACGTAAGTTTTCAGCGTGAGCATGCCCTTGAGAGCCAAATCCAATCATTGCTACTTTTTTTGAACGAACGATACTTAAATCACAATCTTTATCATAAAATACTGTTATTGCCATCTTCTACCCTTTTAATAATTTGCATTATTTTATCTAAAATTTACTTAGAAAAATATTTGCTTACATCAATTTATTGTCGTAAAGCAAACTATAAAGTAACAACTGATAAAATGTTTTTAAATAACAAATACAGGAAACACCTTATGGATAGCAACATACTAAAAAAAATAAAAGCTCTTCCGCCTCTTGACGATACCATCATGAAGATTCAACGTATCTGTACAGATAAAAATAGTTCACTAAATGACTTGGTAAAGGTCGTAGAGGGTGATCCCATGCTTACAGCAAACATACTAAAATCATCAAATTCTCCTCTATATGGATTTAGTCGCGAGATAAAAAATATTTCTCATGCTATCTCGCTTTTTGGTATGGCAACAATCAGAGGTTTTGCACTCTCTAGTGCAATAAAGCAAAACATAAAAATAAATTTATCTCCATATGATTTAACAAATGCAAAGTTTTTAGAGATAAGTATTGCTCAAAGTGCTCTTATGTTTAACTGGTTTACAAAAGTAAATAGAGATATGCTTGATATCCTTGTTCCTGCATCATTTATGATGGAAGTTGGTAAGATTATTATAGCAAATGAAGTAGTTGAACAAGGCAAAAGTGAAGAGTTTTTAAGTGGCCTTAAAAAAGCAAAAACTCCTTCTGAAGTATCTGCGCTAGAAAATGAAGTTATAGGCTTTAGTAACGAAGAGATAACAGCTAAAATATTTGAGCAGTGGAACCTAGAAACAGAGTTAGTAGAAACTATACGCTACTCTAACGCTCCAACTGAAGCAGATGAGCATATACAGCCTTTTGCAACAGCACTTTTGATAATCAAAAACTCAATCAATATCTTTGGTCAGCTCGAAGATAGTGCTATAACTTCTTCTTTAGAGATATTGGCTAAAAATGATTTAAACCAAGAAGTATTCCTTAACGCAGTAGAAAAAGTTAAACAGTGATTGAATTTCTCCTCGCATTGAGTCACGGTGTGACAAACGAGGAGATTCCTTCTGAATTTTCCTCCCTAATAAACGACCTCGTAAGACTAAAAGCAGTAAAACTAAAACAAGGCAAATGCACTCTTGATTCCAGATACAGAGCTGGAACTATTGATGTAACCTTTGGTGGAACTGGTTTTGTAAAAACATACGCAAATAAACAGATGAAAGATTTACTTGTAGAAGCTAATGACACAAATGGTGCCATGAGAGGTGATATAGTTATAGTTAAAAGACTACACACTAAACAAGGTCGTCCAAAAGCAAAAGTCATCTACATAGCAAAAAGAAAAAATGCTACTAGTCTTGTTTACACGAAAGTACAACATAAAAGAGTTGTTGGGGTTAATGTAAAAACAACACTAGTTCAAAACATAACAGCAACCCAAAAATCACTAAAACAACTTCCTGATGGAACTGTACTAAGAATAGACAATGCGACAGGTACTTTAGTAGAAGTTTTAGGAGTTTTGAGTGACCCAAGAGTAGATGAAAAAATTTCTATGGCACTTTTTGATAAAACAGAATTTTTTAGTGAAAAAGCTGAGTTAGAAGCTGCCTCTCATGGCAACTATGTAGACAAAAGTTTTTATCCTGATAGAGTAGATTTAACTGATCTTGATTTTTGCACCATTGACCCCGTAGATGCCAAAGACTTTGATGATGCAGTCTACTTTGATGTTAAAAACACGACTCTTTATGTCGCTATTGCCGATGTTAGTGAGTATCTTTTTGATTTGGGACACATAGACAAAGAGGCTCAAAAAAGAGGCTTTTCTATCTACTTTCCACACAAATCAATTCCTATGCTTCCAAGAAGTTTAAGTGAAAATATCTGTTCACTAAAACCAGATGAGGATAGACTAGCTTTCGTTTTTAAAATCAAACTTGATTCAAACTACAGTCCCGTCAAAGAAGAGCTTCTTAACGCAGTCATACACTCAAAAAGAAGATATACATACGAAGAGATAGATGACTTTTTAGAGGGTGATTTTTCAAAACAAAGAGAGATTGACAAAACTATACTAAAATCACTTTTACCACTATATGAAACAATGAAAAAAGTAAGAGAAAAAAGACTCAAAAACTCATTTGAATTTCGCTCATCTGACACTAGAATGGTAGTAGATGAAGAACAAAATTTAGTCTCTACTCGCTTAGAAAAAGAGACAGCTTCTCACTCACTCATAGAAGATTGTATGCTTTTAGCCAACAAGGCAGCTGCAAAAAAACTAGAGTATGGCATCTTTAGAACTCATGGCGAACCTAGTCTTTCCAAGATAGAAAAACTACTTGAAGACTTAGCTTATGTTGGCATAAATGAGAGATTTAACCCAGATATTCCAGTTCTTATAAAACATTTACAGAGTAAAGCCGATGAGATAGGCATACGTGAAGAGGTAGACAAACTAATCATAAGAAGCCAACAAAAAGCAGTCTATGAGCCTGAAAACAAAGGGCACTTTGGACTTGGTTTTGATAGCTACACGCACTTTACTTCACCCATAAGAAGATATAGTGATTTAACACTTCATAGACTTTTAAAGGCTGATCTGAAACATGACAAAAAGAGAAAAGAGTTTTTACTTAAAAACATAGACTCACTTTGTGAAAACATAAGTAACCTAGAGCGTGAAAGCGATAAAGTAGCATGGGATTACATGGACAGAAAGTTTGCAAGATGGGCTCATGAGAGAGTTGGAGAAGATGTAAAAGCCATAGTAACAGACATAGCAAAAACTCCTATAGCAAAACTAGATGATGAGATAGTAGGTGCTAGAATATTTTTACTAGATGATGAAGCTGAACTTTTTGAGAGAGTTATAGTCAAAATAGTTGAAGCCGACATTGCCACAGGAAGAATTTGGGCAAAAATAGTGAGAAAAGCCAATGTATAAAAGAGATTTTGAGGGGCTTCTAAACAATCATAGATTACCAAAATCTATGCTTCTTTATGGAGAGTGTGACTTTCAAAACAACTACTTTTCAACAAAAGTAACACAACAATGGAGCGAAGCAGATGATGAAAAACTGCTACTTCACTACGATGAATACGACTTTACAACTGCAAAAAACCATTTAAGTCAATCATCACTTTTTGGTGGACAAAATATTGTTGTCATAAAAAGCGACAAAGCAATTCCAAAAAAAGAGCTAGATGTACTTGTGGCACTTTGTGAAAAAAGTGATAACAGTTTTCTTCTTTTTCAGTATTTTGGTGACTCAAAAAAAGCGGTAAATATAGCTAAATCGTTCAAAAAAAACTTTGTAAGATTTTTCAAACCAAATCTTGGGGAAGCCCTAAGTCTTCTAAACCTAAAAGCTAAAGAAGTTGGTTTAAACATTAGTGGTTATACACTCCAGCATCTCTACTTGTTACAACTTGAAGACCTTTCGCTATGTGTAAATGAATTTGAAAAACTTGCCCTATTTGATACAGAAGTTCAATCTGCCGATATAGATAGAGTTGTTTATGGTTTAGGTGCTGTTGGACTTGATAGTTTTGTTGAAAAACTACTAAAAAAAGAGGACATAAAAGACTCTTTTTCAACTCTGAGTGAGAGTGGTGGAGCAGATGAAGTGAGAGTTATAAACGCAATACAAAGCTACCTTTCACAGCTACTTCTTTTTCACATGTACATCAAAATGCACGGCACGTTTGATGCTAGAGCAATTCTTGGCTACCCTCTTCCCCCTCAACTTGCAAAACAGCGAGCTGACCATAGTATACGCATAGAAATTCAGACCTATAAAAACGTGTTAGAACACTTGGCAAAAACAGAATTAGCTCTAAAAAAAGTAAAAAACTTAGACAAAAACTCCTATCTTATTTCCGCCTTAATTAAACTTCAAGCATATTTATAATATAATCCGCGTTCACACTGCTCTAGGGTAGTAAATTCTTGCTTTACATGTAGAGTGTAAAGTCAAATCCATAAGGAGAAACAATGACAAGAAAGTATGAATTGCTTTTCGTTCTTAAACCAACATTGGTTGAAGAAGAGTTACAAGCAAAGATTAACTATCTAAAAGAGATTTTAGAGAAAAATGGCGCAGTTATAGCTGCATTACAAAACATGGGAACTAGAAGACTAGCGTATCAAGTTGAAAAATTTGAGCGTGGAAACTATGGTGTATTTTATTTTGAAGCTCCAACAGACTCTATTGTAGAAGTTGAGCGTAACCTTCGTATTAGTGAAGATTTTATAAAGTTTATGACTGTTAAATATGAAAAACAAAAAGAAGTAAGACATTGGAACAAACTAGTAGAAAAGTTTACTCCAAAAGCTGAAACTAAAACAGAAGAACCAGCTAAAA
>CAZHBU010000027.1:0-4594 GCA_964530865.1 uncultured Sulfurospirillum sp. | reverse complement strand
GCTAAAACAGAAGAGACAACAGAAGCTTAACTAAGGAGCCTTGACATGTTTAATAAAGTTATATTGGTAGGAAATTTAACAAGAGATTGTGAACTTCGTTATCTACCAAGTGGAAGTGCCGTTTGTACAACTGGAATCGCAACAAACAGAAAGTTTAAAGCCCAAAATGGT
The DNA here is from genome assembly GCA_964530865.1 of uncultured Sulfurospirillum sp. Taxonomy (GTDB): domain Bacteria; phylum Campylobacterota; class Campylobacteria; order Campylobacterales; family Sulfurospirillaceae; genus Sulfurospirillum_A. The sequence goes on along the minus strand of CAZHBU010000027.1, from coordinate 4,423 downwards.
GAACAAAAAGAGGAAGTATGTTTTATAGACATCACTTTTTTTGGAAGAACTGCTGAGATAGCAAACCAGTACCTAGGACGTGGAAAAAAAGTGCTTGTAGAAGGACGTTTAAAACTAGACCAATGGACAGATCAAAACGGTGGAAAGAGAAGCAAACACTCTGTAACTGCTGATACTCTTCAAATGCTAGATTCAAAAGGTTCAAACAGTGGTGAGAACAACAACTATAACCAAGCACCTAAAAGTGGTGGTTATGGAAATGCTCCACAGCAACAGAACAGCTACAACAACTCACAACCACAACAGGGTCACCAACAGCAACAACCAGAAGCTCAAAAGCATGCAAGTCAAGAGATACCTGATATAGATATCAATGAAGATGAAATACCATTTTAGTAAAAGGATTATATAATGGCACCAGAAAGAAGAAAATACGCTCGTAAATATTGTAAATATTGTGAAGCAAAAATAGAATACATAGACTTTAAAGATACAAAACTTTTAAAACAAGCTCTTTCAGAGCGTTATAAAATAATGCCACGTCGTTTGACTGGTACATGCAAGAAACACCAAGAGATGGTTGAACTTTCAATCAAACGTGCACGTCACACAGCTCTTATCCCTTACATCATTGACAGAAGAAGCGTTGTAGCTCATCCATTTGATCAGCTTCAAGGTTAATTCTTAAAAATAGGTGAGTTTACAAACTCACCTATTTAACTCTTATACTAAACAAATCTTCAAGACTTCCTCAACTCTAGTAACTGGAATTATCTCCATCTTAGATTTTACCTCTTCAGGTATGTCTTTCAAGTCATTTTCATAATTTTTCTTTGGAATTAGAGCTGTAGTTATCTTTGCTTTATAAGCAGCAATCAATTTTTCCTTGAGTCCACCTATAGGTAAAACTTTTCCAGTAAGGGTAAGCTCACCTGTCATAGCTACATCACTTCTTACTTTTTTATTTGAAAACAGTGAAGCAAAAGCAGTTGCCATTGTGATTCCTGCACTAGGACCATCTTTTGGAGTTGCTCCTTCAGGAACGTGAACATGAAGATCAAATCTTCGATATATCTCGCTTGATTCTAGTTTTGTTTTTTCATCTTCTTTTGGATTCAATGGTATTAGAGATTTTTCTATATCTATCTCACCCTTATCAATTAAAACTTTTACAACACTAAGAGCTATGCGAGAAGACTCTTTCATAACATCGCCTAAAGAGCCTGTTATTTGCATAACTCCCTTGCCCTTTATTTTTGTAGTTTCTATCTTTAAAACATCTCCACCAACACTAGTCCAAGCAAGTCCATTGACCTGCCCTATTGCATCTTTTTTATCTCTCTCTTCTATCTCAAATGTCTTTTTTTCTAGGTACTCTTCAAGATTTTTCTGAGTGATTGAGATTTTTTTGATACTTGGGTCAATCAAAAGCTGTTTTGCCACTTTTCTTAGTATCTCAGCAACTCTTCTTCTAAGATTTCTCACCCCTGACTCTCTTGTATAGTTTGCTATGATTGTCTCATTTGCACCTTTAGTAAAAGAGAGTTCACTTGCCTTAAGACCATGTTTTTTAAGCTCTTGAGGAATTAAATATTTCTTCATAATCTCAAACTTCTCTTGAGGAGTGTATGAGCTCAAAAAGATAAACTCCATTCTATCACGAAGTGCTGCAGGGATTGCACCTACGTCATTAGCAGTTGCAATAAAAACAATCTTGCTCAAGTCAATGTTAAAGTTAAGATAATAATCTCTAAATTTATTGTTTTGTTCAGGGTCAAGTATTTCTAAAAGTGCCGCTGTTGGATCACCTCTGAAACTCTTTGATACTTTGTCTATCTCATCTAGAACAACTACAGGGTTCATCTGCTCAGCTTCAATAATACCTTGCACTATTCTTCCCGGCATTGCCCCAATGTAAGTACGTCTATGTCCTCTAAGTTCATTAACGTCTTCAAGCCCGCCCAAAGCTATGCGAACTAGTTTTCTTTTCAATGCTGCTGCAATAGAGTTTGCCAAAGATGTTTTACCAACTCCAGGAGGTCCCGCAAAACACAAAATAGCTCCACTACCCTCTTTTGGTTTTATGCCACGCTTAGAGAGCAGTTCGCGTACTGCAAAGTACTCTTCTATTCTATCTTTTGGTTTTTCCAAAGAGTAGTGATCAGTGTTTAGCTGACGACGTACTTCTAGTATGTCTAGCTTCTTTTTTGCTAACGAACTAAATGGAATCTCAATCACCCAATCAAGATAACTCTGTATCATATTTGCATCACTAGAGTCTGGGTGCATGCGAGCTAGTTTATCTATCTGCTTTTTTATCTCTTTATGTGCATCTTCACTCATGCCACTCTTTTTAGCTTCAAGCTTTTTACGATACTCTTCTATCTCTTCATCTCTTTGGTTATCTGTTCCTAACTCTTGTTGTATCTGCTTTAACTGCTCTTTCAAAAAGTACTCTTTATTGACTTTTTCTATTCTTGAATGAGCTTTTGCTTTTATCTCTTTTTGTAGTCTATTGGTTTCAATAGCCTCAACAAGGTGCTCAATTAGCATCAGTACTTTTGCTTCTGAATTTGCTTCTATAAAAAGTGCATAAGCCTGCTCTTTTTTAAGTTTCATCGCACTTGATATTAAATCGCAAACTCTTCCTATGTCACTGTTTTCTTCTATAGTTTTAAGTAGATCTGGAGGAAAAAATGGGCTAACCATAGAAAGTCCTTTAACTTTCTCTTTTAAAACTGAAAGAATCGCATCACTCTTTGGAGTTCTTTTTACATCATCTTCTAATAGTTCAACTGTTGCAGTAAGGGGTTTAAGGCTCTTTTGTACTGCTATCTTACCTTTTGCCATTCCTTGAAAAAGTATCTTTACTCTGCCATCAGGAAGTGCTACTTTACGCATGACTGTTCCAACTACACCAGCTTTATAAATAGCTTCAAAATCACGCAGGTTTTCTTGTCCACTTTTTGCTGAACATATCATGATAAGTGAGTTTTCACTTAGTGCTTTATTGACCGCTTCTATGTTCTCTTCATCGTCTAAAAATATTGGTGAAATCATAAAAGGGTACAAAAATAGTTCATCTTCTACTATGATTGGTAGGTCTGTCGGAAACGAATCGTAATCGCTCAATTTCATTGTTTGTGTCTCCTAAAAATATTTATAAGTGTATTGTATCGCATTGTAGTTTAAAAGAGAGTAATTTACTCTCTTTTACATATAAAGGGCTTGACTACTCTTCAAACCAAGAGCGGTACCAAGGAATATGTGGTTTAATCATATTTGCATTTTTTAAAGGTGAATTGTCAAACTGCTCTTGATATACTTTTGCAGCTTCTGGTTTATCTATGCGAGTATATAAATCAGCTATATTTTTTATCATAAAGTGCTCACCAAGTTTAAGCTTAACATACATTGTCTCAACCATAGGTCTATACTGTGAATCTGGGTACCTATCAACAAACTCTTTCGTCTGCTTCATGGTATCAAGTAGTAGTTGTTGGTTCCTATTGGGATTTGGAAAAGATGCAAAATTTGCTTTTATTTTCATAAATCTAGCATATTCACTTCTCTTTGTTGTACCAAATCTTTTTATGTATTCATCAAGATAAAAATTTGCAAGCAAGTACTCCTCTTCTTCCATGTGTGCCTGAGCTAAAATGATCATTGCTTCAGGAAGTAATGGAGATGAAATATGCTCACTAGAAAGTGATGTGTAAAGGTTATCTGCCTCTTCTAAATCAAGGTCTTTTATCTGCTTTATTATCTCGCCATACCAATAAAGAGCAGGTTTGTTATAAACCTCTTTATTTTTATCTGCACATCCCCAAAAAGCAAACAGTACAAAAGTAGCTACCACTATCTTCATCATCTTCATATAAACAGTCCTTTAATAAAAAATTTATTATACATTTTTTTTTGTTATTAAAAGATAAAAGTTGATATTTTTTTTAATTTACCGATTTATAATAAGCATTTTGATAAACTTATAAAAATTTAGTAAGGAAAATTATGACCTTTGAAGTAAAAACACCGATCCCTGGTTTTGACCAAATAAAAAAAGTAGAACTAGAAAAAGTAGACGATTTCTTTATGCGACTAAAAAGCTGTGATGATGACACAACTTTTATGCTAATTAACCCTTTTTTATTAAGAGAGTATGACTTTGAAGTGCCAGAATATTTTAAAAATTTACTAGAACTAGAAGAACAAAGCAGTACATTGGTACTCAACATTATGATAATTTCAACACCTATAGAAAGCTCAGTAATTAACTTCATCGCACCACTAGTTTTCAACACTGATAAACACTATGTAGCCCAAGTGCTACTTGACTCTAACAAGTACAAAAAGTACAATATAATGGAAAATATATCTGACTATTTAGATGTTTAAGTTAGCTTTTATTCTGAAAGTAGTAAAA
>CAZHBU010000026.1:0-27812 GCA_964530865.1 uncultured Sulfurospirillum sp. | reverse complement strand
TAAGTAAATACTCACATCCATCTGCAATTTTTTCATTTATATCTAAGTTATTAAACTCTTTCGTATAAACAACATTTTTAAAATCTTTTTGAGAAAATTCATCATTTTTATTTTTAACCGCATAAGTTAAAATATTTACTATCAATTCAAAGGTACAACTTTTCATATAACTCCCTAAATCTATAAATATTTATTATATTTTAAAATAACTTAAGTATTGCTATACTTTTTAAAAAATGTACTACAAAAATAAAAACAATATTTATATAATTGTAGTACATATATAAAATAATGATGACAACCAATAAATAATTTGATTAACTTAGCATAATAGTGATTATAATCAATAAATTAAACACGCATAGCTCATGAAAAATTAAATTAACATAAATAATGTATAAAAATGACACTAAAAAGACACAAAATTATAAAAGTACTACAAATTTATGTAAAGTTTAAGTATTCTTGTAATAGACTTTTTCAAAACGGTGAATATACTCATCTAAAAAAGGAAAAATATGAAAAGTGTTATAAAGGTATTACTAGGGTTATTTATTTTAGGTTTTCTCTTCAGCGCAAATGCAAAAGAGACTATAAAAATAGGCGCATTAGTTGCAGCAACTGGTCCAGCTTCTTTTTTGGGTGATCCAGAACTCAAAACATTGGAATTTTATGTACAAAAAATTAATGCTTCAGGCGGAGTACTAGGTAAAGATATAGAGTTAATCGCATATGATACAGGAGCAAACCCAAAGAAAGCTACTACTTTTGTAAAAAGGCTTATAAATCAAGATGAAGTAGTTGCTATCATAGGTGGCTCTGCTTCAGGAGAGACAATGGCTATAATGCCATTTGTAAAAAAAGCTAAGATTCCTTTAGTATCTATGGCAGGTTCAATCAAAATAGTTAAACCAGTAAAATCATATGTATTTAAAACTCCAGCAACAGATAGAATGGCTTGTCAGAAGATTTTTGAATACCTTAAATCAAAAAATAAAACAAATGTTGCGTTAATCTCTGGAAATGGTGGATTTGGTAAATCTATGAGAGGGCAGTGTAAAGATGTTGCTAGTGATTATGGTGTTAAAATAGTAGCAGATGAGACTTATGGTCCAAAAGATACAGATATGACAGCGCAATTGACAAAAATAAAAAACACAAGCAATGTACAAGCTGTTGTTAATCCTGGTTTTGGACAAGGACCAGCAATTGTAACAAAAAACTTTAAACAACTTGGTATGACTCAAACTCTAGTGCAATCTCATGGTGTTGCTTCTAAAAAGTTTATAGAACTTACAGGAAAAGCTAGTGAAGGTGTCATTGTTGCATCTCCTCCTGTTGTTGTTGCTGAACTGTTACCAGCATCTAATCCAATCAGAGAAAAAGGTATGGCATATTCAAAAGAGTATGAAGCTAGATACAACATAGCTACTTCAACATTTGGTGGATACGCATATGATGCTTTAAACCTTATTGTAAACGCTATAAGAAATGCAAATTCTGCAAAACCAAAAGATATAAGAGATGCTCTTGAATCAACTAAAAACTATGTCGGATTAAATGGTATTTACAATATGAGTAAAGATGACCATTTAGGACTTAATCTTGATTCTGGTATTAAAATGCTCGTTATTAAAGATGGTAAATGGGAATTAGCAAAGTAAAGAAATGACTGAACTACTACAATTTACCTTTGGAGGACTGACTGTTGGCTTTATTTATGCCTTAGTTGGTTTAGGGTTTACAGTTATTTATAACTCAAGTAAAATTATAAACTTCTCGCAAGGGGAGTTTGTAATGATTGGGGGAATGGCAGCTGTATTTTTATCATACGCTAAATTTCCTTTTATCTTAGCTTTCCCATTAGCAATTATTTTTGCATCTTTATTGGGTTATGTTCTTTTCAAGTTGGTTTCACTCTCTAGTAACTCATCTGTTACTTCATTAATCATTTTAACTTTAGGATACTCCATTTTTACAAGAGGTACTGCACAAGTTATATTTGATAAGCAAATGCATACTCTTCCTTCATTTATAAGTGATGAGCCATTTGAAGTGTTTGGAGCAACTATAACGCCTCAAGCTGTTTTGGTAATTGTTGTTTCACTTTGTATTGTTTTTGCTTTATATTATCTATTTAACAAAACAAAACTAGGAAAAGCAATGTTAGCAACTGCGGACAATAAAGATGCTGCTAAGCTAGTAGGAATATCCGTACAAAAAATACTCGTTATGAACTTTATGATTTCAGCAGCAATTGCTTCTATTGGAGGGATTGTACTGACTCCTATCACATCAACAAATTATGAGATTGGTATTATGTTAGGATTAAAAGGATTCTGTGCAGCTATTATTGGCGGTATTGGTAATCCATTTGGTGCGGTATTTGGAGGAGTATTACTTGGAATACTCGAATCATTTGTTGCAGGCTATATAAGTAGTGAATACAAAGATGCTGTGGCATTTGTTGTGTTATTATTAATTCTATTTTTCTTCCCAGGTGGTTTATTTGGGGCAAAAAAAGCAACGAGAGTTTAACATGAAAAACAAAGGTTTATTTTTAGACAAAGGTATTATTACAATGATTGGGGTACTATGTGTCCTCCCTTTTATACTTCAAAATAGTTTTCACTATGAAATAGCAATTATGTGTATGTTAAATGCCGTAATTTGTATAGGTTTAAATATGCTAGTTGGTTATACTGGTCAAATTTCCCTTGGTCATGGTGCTTTTGCAGGACTAGGAGCATATGTTGCAGTTATCTTATCAACCAATTATGAATTTGATCCTGTACTGAGTATTTTAATCTCGTGTGTAGTCCTTGCCATCTTGGCTTTTTTAGTTTCAAAACCTATTTTAAAATTAGAAGGACATTACCTAGCTATGGCTACACTTGCCGTTGGTATCATAATATCTATAGTTCTTACAAATGAAGCAGACTTTACTGGAGGACCAGATGGTATGGGAGTTTCAGAGTTTAACATTTTAGGATATGTTTTTGAAAACGATATACAATGGTATGTTCTATCCGCAATTTTGTTAGTTTTTTCAATATGGGCGCTCCAAAATGTAATAAACTCTCCATTTGGTAGAATTTTAAGATGCATTAGAGACTCTGAAACAGCAGCAAAAGCAATTGGAGCTGATGTTCCTTACTATAAAACATATGTATTTGTTTTATCAGTTGTTATTGCAACTATAGCAGGAAGTCTATACTCTTATTTCTCTGGTTTTATCTCTCCTGGTGAATCTGGTTTTATGAGATCTATTGAACTTGTTGTTATGATTGTTTTTGGAGGGTTAGGACGCATCTATGGAGCAGTTTTTGGAGCAGTTATCATAACAGCACTTCCTCAAGTACTTACGTCTTTACATGATTATGAGCATATGGTATTTGGTGCTATTATAATTTTTGTCATGATTTTTATGCCAAAAGGTATAGTTTCTATCTTTGATGGTTTAAAAAAGGATGATGCATGAGTTTGCTAAAGGTTGAAAATATTTCAAAAAGCTTTGGTGGTATAAAGGCTCTTAATAATATCTCTTTTGAAGTTGAAGAAGGTACTATTCATGCACTCATCGGACCAAACGGTGCTGGTAAAACCACTTTAGTCAATATGATTTCAGGTATTTATTCAGTTGAAACTGGTAAGATTTTATTTGATGATGAAGATATTACAAATATTGCTACTCATAAGTTAGTAAACAAACACATCATGAGAACTTTTCAAAACCTAGAGATTTGTGAAAACATGACCGTAATGGAAAATATTTTACTAGGGTTCAATATTAACATGAATAAAAACCTACTCAAATGTTCTTTTCAATTTGAATCTATATTAGATGATGAAGAGAAATTCAAACATATAGCATTGTCACATTTAAAAAGAGTAGGCCTTGAAGATGTTGCCAACAAAAAATGTTCTTCTCTCTCATATGGTATTCTTAAAAAAGTTGAAATAGTACGAGCTCTCTCAATAAACCCAAAACTTCTTCTTCTTGATGAGCCAGTTGCCGGATTAAATGGAACTGAAACAGAAGAGATTGCAAAAATCATAAAAGAGATTGCAAGTGAAGGTGTAACTATACTTCTTATTGAGCATGATATGAAAATGATTATGAATATTTCAGATATGATTACCGTTATCAATTTTGGCCAAATGTTAGCAAAAGGAACACCTAAAGAGATATCATCTAATCCAGAAGTTATAAAAGCTTACTTAGGCGAAGGATCTTTACATGCATAAATCAAATATCATATTAAACATAAGTGACTTAGACTGTCACTATGGCAATATACATGTACTGCAAAATATAAACATCAATATTCAAAAAGGCGAAATAGTCGCTCTAATTGGAGCCAATGGAGCAGGTAAAACTACTTTGATGAAAACTATCTCTGGATTAAAAGAGCAAAACAGAGGCACTATTACGTTTAAAGACAATATAGATATAACAAAAATGGCACCAGAAAAAAGAGTTAAACTAGGAATTGCACAAGTTCCTGAGGGGCGAGAACTTTTCAAATCTATGAGTGTAATTGATAATCTACTACTTGGTGCATACACAAGAAATGATACAAAAGAGATAGAAAAAGATTTGGCTTTTATCTTTGAAAAGTTTCCTATTCTTTTAGAAAAAAAAGATCTAATATCTGGAAATCTTTCAGGAGGACAACAGCAGATGCTTGCAATCGGTAGAGCATTGATGTCAAAACCAGATTTATTACTTATGGATGAACCTTCTATGGGGTTAGCCCCTGTTATCGTTGAAGAAATTTTCGCTTTTATTGAAGAGCTTAAAAAACTTCATATGACAGTCTTTTTAGTTGAACAAAACTCCTATTTTGCTTTAAGCATATCAGACCATGCATATGTTTTAGAAAATGGACAAGTAGTTTTAGATGGTAAGTCAGAGGACTTAATAAAAGATCCTCGTGTAAAAGAAGCATATTTAGGAATGTAAATGAGTTACAAATATATAATAGTAGAAAAGCTAGAAAATGGAGTTGGTAAAATTCTTCTCAATAGAGAAGAAAAATATAATGCATTATGCTCCCCACTACTAGAGGAAGTTTCAAGTGCAATTAAAGATTTTGATAATGATAAATCAATAGGTGCAATTGTACTAACAGGTGGTGATAAGGTTTTTGCTGCTGGTGCTGACATAAAAGAATTGGCAGATTTGAATTTTGCAGATGCTTATAACAATGAATTTGTAAAAAAAGAGTGGTTCACACTTGAAAACCATACAAAACCCATCATCGCTGCTGTTGCTGGTTATGCTCTTGGTGGAGGCTGTGAGATGTCACTTCTTTGTGACATAGTTATATGCGACAAAACTGCCAAATTTGGACAACCAGAAGTAAAAATTGGAACAATGCCAGGAGCTGGTGGAACACAAAGGTTGACAAAAGCTGTTGGTAAAGCAAAATCTATGCATATGTGTTTAACGGGTGATATGATTGATGCCCAAGAGGCAAAATCTTATCAGATTGTATCACAAGTTGTTGATGCTAATGTTGTAGATGAAGCAATAAAAATTGCAACTAAAATTGCAAGTATGTCACAACCCGTTGTAAGGCTTATAAAAGAGTCCATAAATAATGCCTTTGAATCCAATCTACAAGCAGGTCTCAAGGCAGAAAGACAATCTTTCTACACTACTTTAACTCTTGAAGACAGAATAGAAGGCATGAATGCTTTTGTAGAAAAAAGAAAAGCTACATTTATAAATAAATAATACAAAAAATATAGTTATATTTAAAAAAAAGTATGACTATATTTTCTATCATAACAATAATTAAAATATAACAAAAGCCCTAAAAATAGTTACTTGTATTTAAATATCCATTCTAATGTTCTGTTAATGAAACATTTTAAGCATTAATTAAAATATATATGATACAATAATATTAAATATATACAAATAAATGAAGTATATTAAAAACAGAAGGAGTACATATGTCAAACAAAGAAAAACTTGCTCAATCTATGGAGTTTCCACCTCCTACAGAACAACCAAATGTCTATCCACTAAGCTGGGTAAATAAGACAGATAAACTTGGAGAAATCTGGGAAGCTTCACAAAGAGAGTACTGGGATCCAGATAAACTACCTTGGGATACTTTTGATGTATCTAAATATACATGGGAACAAAGAGAATCTATAGCATACTGGTGGACAATACTTTCAGTTTTTGATGCTTCTGCTCCTCCTGTGTTTGCAGCTGCTTTAATTAAAACTTATGAATTACATGAAGAAGATCTTGTTAGAAGATGTTTTTTCTCAGTAACAAGAGATGAACAAAATCATGAACAGATGTGTGGTCTTGCAATTACAAAGTTACTTGAACATCCAGATCCTATCACATATGTACCAAAAACAGATATAGGAAGAAAACTACAGAAAAATGCTAAATGGCTATACTACAACGGTGGCAGATACTGGGATGGATTTAAAAGAGCTGTACCTAAGTACTCTTTAGCTGTGCTTTTTTCATCTTTTTTAATGGGAGAAATGGCAGCTGCTACAATCTTTCATCAAATGGCTGCACAATGTACTGAACTAGTCTTTAAAGAGGGTTTTAAAAAGATTGGTAAAGATGAAGGTAGACATATGGCTATTATCTTAACGATGATGGAGAGAGATTATCCGAATCTTAGTGAAGAAGATAAAACTACTATCACTAAGCAGATAAGAGCTGGTTATCTTTTCTTATCGGCAGTTCTATTTGAGCCACCTGCAGAGTTTTGGGATATTCCTGATGACTTTATAGCAAACCAAAGAGAAGGTGAAGCATTTGCAAGAGAAGCTGGTTTTCATATTCCTGAGTATGAAGAGAAAAAAGAGAACTGGAAAAATGCAATGCTAAATCTAAAAAGTGTATTAGATAAATACGATACAGAGTTCCCAGCAATTCCTGAAGTTGGAATTACAGGAAAAGAGATTAGAGATATAGACATGGAAGATATTATTCCAGTATTTTAAAAAATTATAAATCAAGAGTTTTAATATGAAAAAAATCATTATGCAACCATCAGGCAAAGTTATAGAGTGTCCATCAGGTGAGACAGTTTTATCTGTCCTTGAAAAGCAGGGTTATGCCCTGCCCAATAACTGTAGGGCAGGAGCCTGTGGTGAATGTAAAATAAAGGTTTTAAGTGGTGAATTTGATCAAGGATTTATAATGGATATGGCTCTATCTAAAGCAGATAGAGCCGATGGTTATGGTCTTATGTGTATGGCAAAACCAACTTCTGATGTTCTTGAAATTGAATTTGGTACTCAAGATGCACAACCAAAACTTTTTCCACCAGTTGAAAACTCTTGGCATATAGTTACAGATAAAATCACAAGAACAGATAAAATTTTAGAATTGAAATTGGCTCCATTGGGAAAACCAATAAGATTTTGGCCAGGTCAATATGCTATGATAGGTGAAGGTAGTCAAGAACACCCTCTTCGTCCTTATTCTATAGCAAATGCTCCAAAAGAAAATGGTGAATTGTCATTTTTAATAACAAAAGAACCAAATGGAAAAACTAGCCCTTGGATACACAATGAAATAAGTGTTGGAGACAACATTAAAGTAAATGCTCCTTATGGAACTTTTTTAGGTGATCCTAGTGTTAACACTCCAATCTTGTGTCTTGCTTCTGGTAGTGGACTTGCTCCAATTTTATCTTTGTTAAATGCATATTTAAGTAGAGGAAACAAAAATCATGTTACGCTACTTTTTTCAGCAAAAACAAAAAAAGATCTGATTCATTTTGGTGAAATAAAGTACCTAGAATCAAAATATGTTAACTTTAAATACAAGTACACTCTAACACAAGAAAGTAATCCTGAAGGGGGACTTGAGGGGCGTATAGATACAGTATTACCAAATATACTTTCTAATCTTGGTAACTACTCTATATACATTGCTGGTGGAGTCTCTTTTGTTGATTCTTGTAAGCAAAGTGTTGAATCACTTGGCGCAGATAAAGAACTAATCCATATGGAAGAGTACTTCGCTCAACAAGTAACACAGTAACTTTTACTTTAACCCACCAAATCTATTATAATAAAACTTATCTAACTTAGGAGTATTTCCTCCTACTGTTAGTAAGTTATCTTTTACGTACTCATTTGCTTGATTGTGTATAACTGAGTATAGTGAATCTACTAAAGATGATGATGCTTTACCAAGCCAATCCATAGGTAAAAGGCTACTTCCTAGTTTTGGATCATACAATAATGAGCGTCTATATTCATGTATTAACAGTATTCTAAGTATAAAACATTGTTTTGGAGTAAAGTTTTCTATAGGTGTATCTAGCGTAAAAACTTTTCTAAACTTAGTGATAAAGTTTTGATACCTCTGTTCAACATTATTGAGATCCCAATAAGTATGAACCATATCTTTTAACATATCTTTACTCATGGGCATCTGTGTTGGCCCTTTTATAAGTAATACATCATTTTGAATTTCATGTTTAATTAAGATATCTTGCATATACTCCATTTTATAATTCGGATGCATATATGAGTGTTTTGAAGGAATTGCAAAACCCTCTTTTTTAAGTACCTTAGATAACTCTAACTCTTTAATAGGCTTCAACTTATTTGTAAATAGCACTATCCAATCACTATCATCATCTTGTTCATCATAAGCATATACACTATAATGAGCTTTTATAAATTTATCTATTGCATAGTTACTTAAAGAGTAATAACTCTCTCTTCCAAACTTTTTTGAACTTAACCAGCCCTCTTTTGTTAACCTAAAAATAGAAGTTCTTGTTAATTTCTCGCTAATCCCAAACATCTCCATAAATTTCACTAAAGAACCTAGCCAAATTGTACCACCATAAGGGAAAACAGTATCTCCAAAAAATGTGATTATTAAAGATTTTGCTTTTGGTGAAATCTCTTCTAGTAAAGAGTTCAGATACTCATCAACTTCATTTATAGAGTCTTGATTTTTCAATTTTATTCCTATTTATTAACGTGAAATTATTTTACCAAAGTTTTATAAAAAATTATATGAATGTTGCACTCTATACCTCAATTAGCTCATCTTTTTTATTCTTTTATCTATAACTCTCTGTGCCTTACCTTGACTTCTTGAAATTCCCATATAAGGCTTGACATTGATTTTAACAGAAATTCCTATTCCGGATTTTATCTTATGAGTCAACATTTTTACAGCTTTTTGTATCTCTTCTTCACTTGCATCTTTTTGTGCTTCAATATCAACAGCCAAGTCATCCATATTACCTTCTCTTGAAATTATAAGTTGATAGTGCGGTGAAAGAGCTTCAATTTTGAGTAAAATTTCCTCTATCTGTGATGGAAAAACATTGACTCCACGTATAATCATCATATCATCCGTTCTACCTGTAATTCTTTTCATCTTTCTCATATTTAACAAATCTCCATCATAAAGAGTAGATAAGTCTTTTGTTCTGTATCTTATGATTGGTAATGCCTCTCTAGTAAGTGTTGTAAAAACTAACTCTCCCTCTTCTCCATCAGGGATTGGATCAAATGTATTTCTATCGACTATTTCTGGATAAAAATTATCTTCCCAAACATATAAATCACCTCTATCTTCTAGTGATTCACAGGCAACACCTGGTCCCATCATTTCTGAAAGACCATAAATGTCTATAGCTGAAATTCCTACTTTTTCTTCAATAGTATTTTTCATTTCCAAAGACCAAGGCTCAGCTCCAAAAATACCAATTTCTAAAGCAGTATCTCTTGGATCAATTCCTCTATTTTCCATCTCTTCAATTATGTTAAGCATATACGATGGAGTAACCATAATAACATTTGCTTTAAAGTCAGTAAGCAACGTCACCTGTTTATCTGTAAAACCTCCTGATGCCGGAACAACCGTACAACCAAGTCTTTCTGCACCATAATGCGCTCCTAAACCACCTGTAAAAAGTCCATAGCCATAAGATACATGAAGAATATCACCTCTATGAGCTCCTGCAATTCTAAGTGACCTTGAAATCAAATCTGACCAAGTATTTATATCATTTTGAGTATAGCCAACAACTGTAGGCTTACCTGTTGTGCCACTTGATGCATGTAGTCTTACTATGTCGTGCATAGGTGTAGCGAAAAGACCAAATGGATAATTTAGTCTTAAGTCTTCTTTTGTTGTAAATGGAAACTTTTTAATATCTTCCAAAAAAGTAAAATCATCAGGATGAACACCAAAATCATCCCACTTTTTTTTGTAATAAGGAACAAAAGAGTATGCTCTTAGTAGAGTATTTTTCATTCTTCGTGTTTGAAGTGCAACTAACTCATCTCTTGAAATCAAATCTTTTGGTTCATAACTAACCACTCTTTTGTTCTTTAACATTTCTATTCCTTTGTTGTATTTAAATTTTCTATTATCATCGATATGCCCTGTCCGACACCAATACACATCGAACAAAGACCATATCTACCATTTGTCTCTTCAAGTTGATTTAATGCAGTCATAACCAACCTTGCCCCACTCATACCAAGTGGATGCCCAATAGAGATTGCTCCACCATTTGGATTTACATTAGGCTCATCATCGGCAAGCCCTAAACCTCTTAAAGTTGCAAGTCCTTGAGAAGCAAATGCCTCATTAAGCTCAAATACGTCCATATCATCCATGCTAAGCCCACTTCTTTCTAAAATCTTTTGTGAAGAGTATAGTGGTCCAATACCCATTATTCTAGGAGGAACACCAGCAGCTACACTCATAATAATTTTAGCTTTTGGCTTTAGGTTGTATTTTTCTAAGGCTTTTTTTGAAACTATTAAAAATGCCGCTGCTCCATCATTGACACCTGAAGCATTTCCAGCAGTAACACTTCCGCCCTCTTTTTTAAATGGAGTACGTAATTTAGACAATATCTCTAAAGTTGTATTTGGTTTTGGAAATTCATCTTTATCTACTATTAAATCATCTTGTTTTTTTCTTTTTACAGAGACAGGCACAATCTCTTTTTTAAAAAATCCTCTTTCATTTGCTTTTTTACATTTCATTTGTGAGTTATATGCAAATTTGTCTTGATCTTCTCTACTTATATTGAACTCTTCAGCAACATTCTCAGCAGTCTCTGGCATTGAATCTGTTCCGTATAACTCTTTTAGTATAGGATTTATAAATCTCCATCCAATTGTTGTATCATATACTGTATTACTTCTTGTAAAGGCTGTCTCAGCTTTTGGCATAACAAATGGAGCTCTTGACATAGACTCAACACCACCCGCAATAATCATGTCACAGTCGCCTGCTTTAATGCTTCTAGCAGCCATACCAACAGCATCCATACCAGAACCACAAAGACGGTTAATGGTAGTTCCTCCAGCATTTGTTGGAAGTCCTGCTAACAATGATGACATTCTTGCCACATTTCGATTGTCTTCACCAGCTTGATTTGCACAACCCATAATCACATCATCTACATCTTCAAAATTTATTGTTGGATTATTTTCTATCAAATACTTAATCGGTATTGAACCTAAATCATCTGGACGGATAGAAGATAAAATTCCTCCATATGCGCCTATTGGAGTTCGTATATAATCGACAATATATGCTTCATTCATCTAACTTCCTTTAATTGTTTCTCATTTAAAATAGAGCCTTTTAACTCTTTTGATTTACCCAGAAAAAATGCTATTGTTTCATTATTTTGGTTACTAATAGTCACCTCACATATACCATTTCTTCCCACCATAGATCTTACTTTTCCAACAGCCGTTAAAAGATCATTCTTAAATGCTGGTTTTAAATAAGTTATGTCACAAGAAAAAGCAACCGTAGGTATGTTTTTTGTATTACATGCATAAGCAAATGTCATATCAGCAAATGAAAATATAGCGCCCCCATGACAGGTGTCATTTCCATTTATCATAAAATCTTGAACCTTCATAGTTACTTTTGCATATCCAAAGTCTATATCCTCAATTTCTATTCCTAAATGAGCCTCATACATAGATTTTTTACTTATAACTTTCGAACAAGCCAACGCTAAATTTTTTTCACTCATAATAACTATTCTCCAATATATTCATTTCTATTAAGCCTCTATCAGCTCTATATCTTCCATCTTTATAAAAGTTCTCAAGATGATTCAAAACAGCTAACACAAAATCTATACCAAGGTAATCAGCCCACTTAAAAGCTCCTATTGGGTAATTGACTCCATTTTCCATTGCAACATCAGCACTTTTTACGTCACATACTCCACATGTAACTGCTGAAGAAGCTTCATTTACAAGCATGCAAACGGTTCTAAGCATTATCATGGCAGGAGTGTCTTTTACAAGAAGTACTTTTTTATCTATCTTTTCAAATAGTGCTGCGATATGATTTTTTGTATCTTTATTGGCTAAAAGTGAAGTAGCAACTGTTACATGTAAAGAGTTTTCATAATCCAAACTCACATCAAATTGTGCAATATTTTTTTCATTATTTTCTTTTGAAATTTGACTTATCATCTTGCCATTTGCAAGATAAAGTTTGATTCCATTAAAGGAAATATAGCCATCTCCATCTTTTTTATCTACCTTGATGCCTGAGTTTTCAAACATAAAAATAAGTTTATTTGCAACACCTAAATCTCCACAAATAGTTATATTGTTTATCTCCAAATTTGATGCTAAAACAGTACTAAAATCATCTCTTCCTTGCTGTTTTGAATCTTTATATTCATAAAAGCCTATACCAGATTTTCTTCCAAGAAGACCAGCTTGTGAAAACTCTTGCTGAGTCAAAGATGGTTTAAATTTTGGGTCTTGATAGTAAGAGTTAAATGTAGATTCTGTAACTGCATAGTTAGTATCATTGCCTATCAAATCCATCAATTCAAATGGTCCCATTCTAAACTTACCTGAACTTCTTATAGCTTCATCAATAGTTGCAAAATCACAAACTCCCTCTTCATAGATTCTTAAAGCTTCTGCATAAAATGGTCTTGCAATTCGATTGACAATAAAACCTGGGCTTGATTTTACATGTACAGCTTTTTTACCCCAAGAGCGTGCCAAATCATACACATCTTGAACAACTTTTTTATCACTCAACAATCCAGCTATAACTTCTACTAATTTCATAATTGGAGCAGGATTAAAAAAATGCATTCCTATAATATTTTGAGGTTTTTTCATACCGTTTGCTAACGCTGAGATAGAGATTGACGAAGTGTTTGAAGCTATCACTACATCTTCACATATCTCTTCTATCTCTTTAAAAACTTTTTGTTTAATCTCTAAGTTTTCTATAATAGCTTCAATGATTAAGCGACAAGGAGATAAGTCATTTATGTCCATAGTTGGCACAATTAAAGAGATAGTTATATCTTTTGATTCTTGAGTTATCTTGCCTTTTTGAACAAGTCTTGATAGCTCTTTTTCATTGATTTTCATTGCATTATCAACAGCACCATCCCAGTTATCATAAAGGACAACCTTGTGTCCTGCTTTTGCAGCCACTTGAGCAATTCCTCTCCCCATGATACCTGCCCCAACTATCCCAATGACAGAATTTGAATCTAACTTCATATTAATTTCCTTTAAAAGCTGGTGCTCTTTTTTCTAAAAATGCCGCAACTCCCTCTTTATAGTCACTAGAATGTCCAGCCAATCTTTGAAGATTTTTTTCCAACTCTAATTGCTCATTTAAACTATTGTCAAGTGACTCATTTAATGCCTTTTTTATCAAAGAGAGACCATAAGTCGGAGCATTTGCAAAATGAGTAGCAAGTTTTGCTACCTCATCATCAATAGACTCTTTTGAAAATACTTTATAAATCAATCCATACTCCAAAGCAGTTTGTGCAAGAAGTTTATCACCTAGCATACAAAGCTCTTTAGCTCTAGCCATACCGATTAATTTTGGCAAGAAAAAGCTATTTCCACTATCAGGTACTAAACCAATTTTACAAAATGCTTGAATAAAAGTTGCACTATCAACCGATATAACAAAATCACATGCCAATACTATACCAACACCAGCTCCAGCCGCTACACCATTTACTTTGCATATAACAGGAATCTCTAAATTATAGATGCTTTTTATAAGAGGATTATATTTTTTTTCTATCGATTCACCTAAATCAAGTTTTTCATTGCTATTATTGACCGATCTATCATTTAAGTCTTGTCCCGCACAAAATGCTCTTCCTTGGGCAGTTATGATCAGTACTCTCAAAGATTTATCAGCTCTAATCTCACTTAAAACTTTTTTTAGCTCTTTATGCATCAGTTCATTAAGAGAGTTAAAAACCTCAGGTCTATTCAGTGTTAAGGTCGCAATGCCCTCTTTTGCTTCGTATTTTATTGTTTCAAATGACATTATTTTCCCTTAAATTTTGGTTTTCTTTTCTCTTTAAATGCTGAAATACCCTCTTTTTTATCTTCACTAGATAAAAGACCAGCAAAAAGTCTTCTTTCATATTTTAAAGATGAATCAAGCCCTGTTTCATAAGAAGCAAGTACTGCGCTCTTAATTGCACATAAGGCTAGTGATGATTTTGATGAAATTACATTGGCTATCTGCATCGCTCTTGTCATAGTTGTTTTTGGAGGTAATACCTCTGATATAAGACCCATCTTCATTGCACTCTTAGCATCTATAAATGAGCCAGTAAGAAGCATAAGCATGGCATTTGATTTTCCTATCGCTTTTAGAGTTCTTTGGGTCCCACCAGCACCAGGCATAATGCCAAGATTTATCTCTGGTTGACCAAACTTAGCATTATCACCAGCTATGATAATGTCACAATGCATAGCCAACTCACATCCACCACCCAAACAAAAACCATTAACTGCTGCAATAATTGGTTTTTTAAAATCTTTTATTACATCCCAGTAAGTAGTTCTTATGTCATTAATAGACTCAACTGTACTCTTTATTTCTAACTCATTTATATCAGCACCAGCAGCAAAAACTTTTTCTCCACCACTCAAAACTACACACTTGATATTTTTTGTTTCTCTTAAAAGTGCTTCAGATATCTCTTTTAATGTATTTGTACGCAGTGCATTATAAACTTCATTTCTGATAAGAGTTATCGTTAGTATATGGTCGTTTTCTACACTTATTTGTATATCTTGAAAGCTCATTTCATCCCTTTTTTAAAAACGTATTTCAAAAATTATGAAAAAAGTTTAACAAATGTATTATATATTAAAGCTTAAAAAAATTACCTTATTGTGGCAATTTAATGAAAAATTAAAGAATTTTATACTAATATTTTTAATAACATATTACACAAAGGGTAAAAATGAGTCTTTTTACGAAACATAACGAAACACTACAAAGAGCTTTAGAAGAAATCAAAAATAGAGGCTTTTGGTCACCTTACTTTGAGATTCCTAGTTCAAAAGTATATGGAGCCGGAATAAAAGAAAAAGCAAATGAATCTTTCAAAAAACAATTAAATCAAAAATTTGAAATAAAAGGTTTAGAATCAGAAAAATATTTAGGAGCAGAAACTTCTCCTTACGGTTTTGATTTAGGCATAACTTATCCATCAATTGATCCAGATACTTTAGTAAAAAACTCAAAAGAAGCAATGAAAGAGTGGAAAAAAATACCTTTAGATGATAGAGCTGGTATATGTCTTGAGATACTGGAAAGATTAAATAAAAAAAGCTTCGATATCGCAAACGCTGTTATGCACACAACAGGACAACCATATGTGATGTCTTTTCAAGCTGGTGGACCTCATGCACAAGATAGAGGTCTTGAAGCCTTAGCATATGCATACAAGCAGTTAAAAGACATACCTAGTTTAGCTCATTTTGAAAAACCAATGGGGAAAAACCCTCCTATTAAGATGAATAAAAAGATAGTTGTTGCACCTAAAGGGATTTCACTCATTATAACTTGTTCTACTTTTCCTACATGGAACTCTTATTCTGCTCTATTTTCTTCACTTATTACATGTAACTCCGTTATCTATAAACCTCATCGTGGAGCTATATTGCCAATTGCAATTACAGTACAAACAGCTAGAGAAGTTTTAGAAGAAAACAACATAAATCCAGATTTAATATCTATGATACTAACTGATGATAGAGTTCATACTCAAAACTTAGTCAAAAACACAGCAGTAAAAATTATAGATTTTACTGGAAGTACAGGCTTTGGTGACTGGCTAGAGGACAATGCTCCTCAAGCAAATGTTTACACAGAAAAAGCTGGTGTAAATTGTCTAGTTATTGACAATTTCAATGATTTAAAAGCGATGAGTAGAAACATATCGATGTCACTAAGCCTATACTCTTCTCAAATGTGTACTGCCCCACAAAATATATTTATTCCTAAAGAAGGAATTATATCTGATGGTAAAAAAGTAACGTTTGATGAAGTTGCTAGCATCATTGCAAGCAGTGTAGAAAAACTACTTAGCGTTGAAGAGAGAGCTGTAGAAATTTTAGGTGCTATTCAAAACTCTGAAATTTCTCAAAGAGTTATAGATTCTGAGAGTTTAGGTGAAGTTGTCTTATCTTCAAAAACTATAAAACATCCAATGTTTAAAGATGCAACAATCAAGACACCTCTAATTATAAAAGTGTCTTCAAAAAATAAAAAAGCTTACCATAGTGAGCATTTTGGTCCTGTTATACTACTCATAGAGACCAACTCAAGAGAAGACAGTTTAGACATGTGGCAAGAGACTGTACAACTTCATGGAGCAATCACAGCTGGAGTATATAGTGATGATGAGTCATATTTAGAAAAAGTAGAAGATATAGCAATTGAAGAGAAGGTAAATTTATCTGTAAATCTAACTGGTCATATTCTTATAAACCATTCAGCTGCTTTTACTGATTTTCATGCAACAGGTGATAATAAAGCAGCAAACTGTGCCCTAGCAAATGAAAATTTTGTCTCAGGTAGATACTCAGTTGTTACGATAAAAAGGGATGCTTAGTGCAGATATATGAACTCAATGGACTAGTGCCTGTTATAAGCAAAAAAGCTTTCATTCATGAAAGTGCCGTCATAATAGGTGATGTTTTTATTGATGAAGGGGTCTATATAGGTCCTCTTTCGTCAATTCGTGGTGATTTTGGTAGAATCATAATCAAAAAAAATGCAAACATACAAGATTGTTGTGTATTGCACTCTTTTCCAAATATAGATGTCATAGTTGAAGAAAATGGACACATTGGACACAGTGCCATACTTCATGGCTGTCATATCAAATATAATGCCATGGTTGGAATGAACTCAGTTATTATGGATGAATCAGTTATTGGCGAAAATGCAATCATTGGAGCTTCTTCTTTAGTTCCTGCAAAAACAATTATTCCTGATAACTACTTGGCTTTTGGAAATCCAGTAAAACTAAAAAGAGAGTTAAAAAAAGAAGAGATATCTTGGAAAAGTGAAGGCAGCAAAGCATATACTGAGTTAGCATACAACTGCATTGAAAATCTCAAAAAATGTACTCCCTTAGAAAAAGCTTCTACGTTAAGAAATAAATTAAGATGCGATATGAATTATAAACCAAAATCATCATAAAATTTAATCTGTATTTATCAAATAAAAAGAATATATTAACTATAATACACTCTATTTTAATCCTCCAATAAGGTATAGAGATGAAACTACCATTTATAGATTTAAAAACACAATACGAAACATACAAAGAAGAGATAAACAAAGAAGTTTTAGGAGTAATGGAATCAACTCAATTCATCCTTGGACCTCAAGTTACAAAACTTGAAAATAGACTCGCAGAGTTTACAGGAGCAAAACATGCTATAGGCTGTTCAAGTGGAACAGATGCTCTCATACTTGCTCTTTTAGCACTTAATGTTAAAGCTGGTGATGAAATCATCACAACGCCTTTTACTTTTATAGCAACGGCGGAAGTTATTGCACTTCTTGGTGCTGTTCCTATTTTTGTCGACATATGTGATAAAAACTATAATATAGACCATAACCTCATTGAAGAGAAAATCACACCAAAAACAAAAGCAATTATGCCTGTTGCACTTTATGGACAGACATCAAATATGGACAAAATAAACGAAATTGCAAAAAAATATAATCTTCCAGTTATTGAAGATGCTTGTCAAAGTTTTGGAGCAGAATTTAATGGTAAAAAAAGTTGTAATCTAAGTACTATAGGATGTACAAGTTTCTTTCCATCTAAACCACTTGGTTGTTATGGAGATGGTGGAGCAATATTTTGTAACGATGATGAGTTAGCAAAAAAAATAAGAACTATTTTAAATCACGGACAAGAAGAGAGATACAAACATAAACTCATAGGAATTAATGGAAGAATTGACGCTATGCAAGCAGCAATTTTAAATGTAAAATTAAACCATTTTGAAGATGAAATAAAAGCTAGGATAGAGATAGGAAGTCGTTATAGCGAACTTCTTAAAAATAGCGATGAAGTTAAACCTCCTTTCATTTTTGAAGATAGAACTTCTGTTTACGCTCAGTATTCAGTACTTTGTAAAGACAGAGACACATTAAGTAAAAAACTAAATGATGCAGGAGTGCCTACAGCAGTTCACTATCCAATCCCACTTCATCTTCAAGAAGCATTTGCATATCTTGGTGGAAAAGAGGGTGACTTTCCAGTAAGTGAAAGAGTAAGTAAAGGTATCATGTCACTCCCTATGAGTCCATTTTTAACAAAAGAGCAACAAGACATTGTTGTTGAAGCGATAAAGGCATAACATGGTAAAAGTAGCACTAATTGGACTTGGTTCTATGGGACAAAATCACTATAGAGTTTTAAAATCTCTAACAGGATTTGAGATAACAGCACTTTGTGATATTCAACAAACAAGAGATTATGAAGAGCCATTTTTTACAGATTTGGATGAGATGCTTGAAACTGCTGAGTTTGATGCAGCGGTTATAGTTGTCCCTACTTTTTTACATAAAGAGGTAGCTCTTAAGTGTCTTAACAAAGGTAAACATCTTTTTATAGAGAAACCAGTAGCTTCAACAGTAGAAGAAGCAAAAGATATCCTTGAAGCTGCAAAAAAGAATAACGCAAGAGTATGTGTAGGCTATATAGAAAGATTTAACCCAGTTGTAGAGCAACTTAAAAACGAGATTTCGGGTAGTGAAGTTTACTCTATAGGTATCACTCGTGTTGGGCCTTTTCCTCCACGTATTGCCGATGTTGGCATACTTACAGACCTATCAGTTCATGACATAGATTTAATCCGCTATATAACAGGTAAAGAGATACTAAACACTTCTATATATAAATCACAAAAGATTCATAACCATCATGAAGATAATGCAATTTTATCATTTGAACTTGAAGATGAAGTTGTTGCTAGTATCACGACTAACTGGTTAACACCATTTAGAAAAAGAACTATAGAAGTTGCAACAAAAGATGCTTACTTTGAAGCAAACCTAATGGAGCAAGATCTTACTGAGTTCTCAGAATACCAAAAAAACAACTCTTATGTTATAAGAAAATGTATGGTTAAAAAAGAAGAGCCACTAGTACGTGAACTAAAAGCTTTTAGAAAGTTTGCCAAAACTGGAGAGCGTCATGGTCTTAGCACTATTGAAGATAGTATTATAACTTTGGAAATATCCTCTGGAAAATAAAGCGCTAGTCCTTCTAAATATGGGAGGACCAAATTCATTAAACGAAGTTGAAATTTTTCTAAAAAACATGTTTAACGACAAAAACATCATCACAGTAAAGAGTGATTTACTTCGCTCTTTTATATCTTTTATGATAGTAACTTCAAGAAAAAAAGAGGCACGTTCAAACTATGCCAAAATAGGTGGTAAATCCCCTATAGTTGGCTACACAAAACAACTTGTAGAAAAACTAGACCTTGTACTAAAAGATACCTATGTAACTTACGCAATGCGATATACTCCGCCATTTGCAAAAGAGGTAATCAAAGAGTTAAAACAAAAAAACATAACAGATATTACACTTCTACCACTCTATCCACACTACTCTACAACTACCACAAAGTCATCATTAGAAAATTTTCAAGATACCCTACATGTAGAGGCCAAAAATATCAAAAGGTTTTATGAAAATAACCTTTATAATGAGCTATTGATAGATAAAATAGAAGAACTTTTAAAAGATAAAAATTCTGAAGAGTTTGAACTAATTTTTTCAGCTCACTCACTACCGCAGAGTATAGTTGATGCAGGTGATAGTTACCAAAAAGAGATACTTATACATGTAGAGCTTTTAAAAAAGATTCTAAAAGATAAAAATATAGTTTTCAAAAATATTCACATTGCTTATCAATCCAAACTTGGCCCTGTAAAATGGCTAGAACCATCGTTAGAAGATAAACTAAAATCTCTTACATGTAAAAAAGTTATCATCTCTCCAATCTCGTTCACTATAGACAATTCAGAAACAGAATTTGAACTCTCAATTGAGTATAAAGAAGTAGCAGATAAACTTAAATTTGAAGAATATCTAGTTGCTAAATGCCCAAATGATGATGAAAAATTTGTGAAAGTAATATCACAGCTAATATCTAGTGAGTAGTCTCAGGAGTCAAATACCCTTCTTCTATAATACGTAAAACTACCTCTTTAAAAATAGGTACAGCACTCATAGAAGCAAAATAATGATACTTTTTCTTTGGCTGTATTACTAAAACACCTATTGTAAAATTATTTTTCTTATCATTGGCAAATCCGAAAAATGAGCTATTATACTTTCTTACATATTTGCCCTTTTCTGCTATGTGAGCCGTCCCCGTTTTCCCACCAATAGTAAGTCCATCTATTTTGGCTTTTACGCCCGTTCCTTTTTGAACTGTTTTTATTAAAATACTCTGCATTCTTTTTGCAACAGATATAGGAATAACCTCTTTTTCACCAATTCTTGATATAGGATATTGCTTGCCATCATCTCCTTCAAAATAAGAAGCTATATATGGTGTTACCATTCGTCCATTGTTATTAAAAATATTGTATGCTTTTAAAACTTGCATAAAAGTAGCACTCATGCCATAACCATAGCTTACAGTACCTTTATATGTCTCTGATTTAAATTTATACAAAGGGGGGATTGAACCAACCTTTTCATAAGGTAAATCAATCTTAGTTTTCATAGTAAAACCAAAATCTTTAAGTCCCTGATAAAACTCAATAGGATCAAGTTTTTGTGCAAGTTGTACTATTCCTACATTGCTCGAATGAACTATAACATCTTCTGCACTAAGCCACTCATAATCATGTGTATCACGTATGATTCTTCTTCCAAGTTTATACTTTCCACCATATATACGAACTAAGTCATACGGATTTACTTTACTCTCTTTTAGTAACAGAGCAAAAATAACTGATTTCATAACTGACCCAGGTTCATAAACATACTCTACAGCAGATACATTTAGATTTGAATAGTCACTTCTGCGAATAAAATCTGGATTATATCTATTTGAACTTGCAAGTGCTATAAGTGCTCCACTGCTTGAATGCATTACTGATACCACTATCTCTTTTGCATTCAAACTCTCTTTGTAATTATCCAAAAGATCCTCTAGCATCTTTTGAAGTTTTAACGATATTGTCGCATGAATATCAAACCCATTTATTCTTCTACTAGAGATGCTATCTCGATTAAGTATAATTGTATTAGAAATATCTCTATTACCTATGACAGTTGTGTCTTGAATAGAAAGAAGCTTATCCTCATAATAACGCTCTAAGCCTTTAACACCCATAACTTTAGTTATGCCATCTTTTTCTATCTTTTTTACATATCCAATAACAGGGGTAAGAGTCTTAACAACAGGATAAACCCTTCTCTCACCACTTTGGACAATACTAAGACCATGTAAGAAATCTATACCTTTTTTTTTGTCATGATATGTCTTAAAAACACCAAGTCTAAAAAGTTTTCTTGCTAATGCTTTTAAGTGTTTTGCACTCTTAGGATTTATTTTATAAGATAGCACTAAACTACCTTTTCGTGAAAGTATTCTTTTCTTCACTCTTTTTTTATTGTCTCCACTATACAAAGAGTAAAGATTTACAAAAAGATCAAGTTTGTCTGGGTCTACATTTTTTGTATTTATAACAGCTTTATATAGTTTTTTACTAGTTGCAACTTTAAAATTATCACTTGTAACTATATTTCCACGAGTAGCATGAATATGCTCTTTATATGTTAGTCTTGGAAGTCGTCTATCTATCTGAGCCCAGTAAAAAAGTGTACCCAAAAAAATAATAAATCCAAACGCAACTATAGTAAATAGAAATAGGATTTTTATCTTTCGGGTGTCTTTTTGTTCCATTTATGGGGTTATCTAACTGCTAGAGTTGAGTTCTTGCAATCTCTTTATAAGCACTAAGTGCTTTGTTTCTTATCTCTAACATCACTTTCATACTTGTTTCAGCCTTACCAATTGCAAGTGCTGCTTGATGAAGATTTTTTACTTCACCGGTCGCAATGTCCGCCATAGCTTTATCTGCTACTATTTGAGTTTTATTCACTTCTCCTAGAGACTCTTGCAATACTTTAGAAAAATCACTACCAGCAACACTATTTGTTTTATTTAGTTTGTTAGCGATGCCATTTAAATCTGAAATCTTGCCTATACTATTTTGCATCTATCTCTATCCTTTCATCATGTCAATTGAGCTGTTTGCCATATTTTTAGCACTTTGAAATGCTGCAACATTGGCTTGGTAAGCTCTCGTAGCTTCTATTAAATCGGCCATTTCTATCACTGGGTTTATATTTGGGTAAGCTACATAACCCTCTCCATTCGCATCAGGATGCGATGGGTCATACTTTAGTCTAAAGTCGCTATCATCTCTAACAACCTTGTCTACTACAACGCTCATTATAGCAGGATTAGCATCTGTTTGCAAAAATGGATCATCTAAAGGATTCTCATAATTTAGAAGATTATTCTGCTCTTTTAACTCTTGGTTCATAATTTTATCAAAATCAGTCGCTTTAAAAACAACCTCTCTTCTTTGGTACGGTCCACCCTCACTAGTTCTTGTTGTGTTAGCATTTGCTATGTTTGAACTAATGATGTTCATTCTAAATCTCTGAGCCGAAAGTCCGTATCCGCTTATATCAAAATCACTTAAAAATGCCATTGTTTATCCTTATGTCTTTGCAGATGCTTCAAGCACACTTTTGAAAATCATACTATTTTTCTTTAGTGCTGCTGTGAGTGCATTAAACATAATTGAGTTTTTACTAAGTTCTGTTGTCTCAATATCTAAATCAACTGTATTGCCATCATTTCTAGCCATATGACCATCTCTAAGGTAAATCGTAGATTTTAAACTACCAAGATTTTTATATCCACTCATATGTTTTCCATCTGTCTTAGCCATCTGTAACTCTTTTACATCACTCTTGCTGTACATCTCTTTAGTTTTTTCAATAAGAGCAGATTCAAAGTCAATATCACGAGCCTTATAAAAAGGTGTATCTATGTTTGCTATGTTTCCAGCAATCATATCTTGACGCTGTGCACGTGCATTTAATGCCGCTTCCATCAATGGTTTTGCTTTTGTTGTAGTATAAACCATCTCTTCTCCTCTATATTAATTAAAACTTCCTATTCATAAGCAAATTCTATTCCAAATTAAAAAAATTTATATTTAAACATTATTATACTAAAATAATAAAAATTATTCCCTTGAAAGTAGCATATGGCAACAGATAAAACACTTTTTATACTCTGTACTTTTTTGATATTTGCAAGTATCGTATTTTCACTATCATTGCCAGTATTTACAACCCTATTTTACAACTACAATGAATGGCATTTTTTTATAAGACAATTTGCCGTTGGTATGGTTGCAATTCTTATTATGTGGGGTTTATCACAATTCAATCCTGAAAAACATTTAGTTTGGATTGGCTTCTTCATATTTTTCTCTTGTCTTCTTCTTATGGGTGTTATGCACTACTTACCAGATTCTATGGTGACTAGTGCAGGTGGAGCAAAGAGATGGGTAAGACTTCCTGGCTTTTCATTTGCCCCAGTTGAGTTTTTCAAAATAGGCTTTGTTTACTTTCTTGCTTGGAGTTTTGCTAGAAAACTAGACGATGACAAAAAACCATTAAAAGATGAGCTGATGCTAATTTTTCCTTATCTTGGTCTTTTTATACTCGTTATATACCTCATTGCAATCATGCAAAATGATCTTGGTCAGGTAGTAGTACTAGCACTTACACTAGCATTTATGGCATTTTTTGCAGGAACTAGTCTGCGTCTTTTTATGATTAGTATCATTGCTTCTATTGCTCTTTTTGTTGTTACTATTCTCAGCTCTGACCGAAGAATTATACGTATCAAGACATGGTGGGCAACCATACAAGACATGGTCCTTTCTATGTTTCCAAATTCTGTAGCAACGGCTCTTAGAGTAGAAAATGCACCTGAACCATACCAAATATCACACTCACTCAATGCCATAAAACATGGTGGTTTATTTGGCGAAGGCATAGGAAATAGCCTCTTTAAGCTAGGTTATCTTAGTGAGGTACATACAGATTTTGTTTTAGCAGGCATCTCAGAAGAAACAGGTGCTCTTGGAGTCACATTTCTAACACTTGTTATTTTTACAATCATCTATAGAATTTTTAAGATTTCAAGTAGAAGTGACAACAGAGTTTTTTATCTGTTTTCACTTGGTATTGGACTTCTAATTGTATTTTCATTTTTAATGAATGCTTTTGGTATCACTTCAATCACTCCCATAAAAGGAATCGCTGTTCCTTTCATAAGCTATGGAGGAAGTTCTCTTCTAGCTCTTTCATTTGGCATAGGTATGGTTTTAATGGTAAGCAAAAGAGCAAAATTATGATGATTGCTATCACAGGAGGTGGTACTGGTGGACACTTGGCAATTGCAAATGCACTTAAAGAGGAGTTAAACTCTCGTGGATTAAAACCTATCTTTATAGGATCTAAAAATGGGCAAGACAAATCTTGGTTTGAAAACGACCAAGGCTTTGAAAAAACATATTTTTTAGACTCAAAAGGTGTTGTAAATAGACGAGGAATTAAAAAGCTTTTAGTTCTAAAAGACATAATCAAATCAGCCTTTACATGTAAAGATATTTTCAAGAAGCACAACGTAAAAGCAGTTTTTTGTGTAGGTGGTTACTCAGCCGCACCTGCATCATTTGCATCACTCCTAACACGAACACCTCTATATATACATGAACAAAATGCAGTTATTGGAACACTAAACAAAATATTAAAACCTTTTTCAAAAGAGTTTTTTAGCTCCTATGATAAAAACTCAAAAGTAAAAGAATATCCAGTAAGTGATAAGTTTTTTACTTCAAGAAGAGTAAGAGACGAATTAAAAACTATCATTTTCTTAGGTGGCTCACAAGGTGCCAATTTTATAAATAAACTAGCTATGAAATTAGCTCCAAGGCTTTTAGAAAACAACATAAACATCATCCACCAAACTGGTAAAAATGATTACTCTATATGTAAAGAGTTCTATGAAAAAAACTTTTTACATGTAGAGTGTTTTGCTTTTAGTAAAACACTCTTGGATAGTCTAAAAAAGGCAGACTTTGCAGTAAGCCGTGCAGGAGCTAGTACACTTTGGGAGCTAAGTGCAAATTCTCTACCTACTCTTTTTATCCCATACCCTCATGCTGCTAAAAATCACCAATATTTTAATGCGAAAGTCTTAGTAGATAAAAATGCTACTCTATTAAAAACTGAAGATGAATTAGATGATAAAATTTTATGGAAAATAATTGAAGATTTAAATATAGAACAAATTTCAAAAAACTTATCTATAATTATTAAAAAAGATGGTATAAAAATAGTAGCAGATATAATATTAAAAAATAAAAATTTAAAATGGTGCGCCCGACAGGAGTCGAACCTGTGACCTTCGGTACCGCAAACCGATGCTCTATCCAGCTGAGCTACGGGCGCACATTTAATTAAGAGTGAGATTATACCCAAATTTATATAAAATTCAAAGGTTTTTTATGTAAAATATAGAAAAAAAGATATTTTATGAAATTTTCTATAAAAACCTCACTACAATCATCATTAAAAAGTTCTATTGTTATACTTAAACTTATAGTACCTATCTACATATTGGCTGATATTCTGTTTTATTATAACCTACTAGAGTATATTAGTTTTATATTTGAACCAATAACATCGTTTCTTAACTTACCTAATGAAACAGCTTTAGCCATTGTAAGTGGTATGTTTTTAAATCTTTACGCAGCTATTGCCTTTGCAGCACCATTAGGGCTAAGCCCAAAAGAATGGACTATACTAGCAGTTTTTCTTGGTATTTGTCATGCCCTTATAGTCGAAACTGCCATTATGAAAAAACTTGGAATCTCAAAAACTTTTTCTTTTCTACTTAGACTCATTGCTGGGATTTTAGTTTCATATATTGTTACACTAATGCCAGAACATTGGTTTGTCTCAGATGCTATATTACAAAATCAAGCACCAACACTTTCAAGTTATAACTCAATATTTGACCTTTTATCAAATTCTATCTATGAATCAATATACTTATCTATTCAAGTTATAATCCTAGTTACGCTACTTATATTTAGTTTAGATTTTATAAAATCATTAAAAATTGTTGAAGAATACTCCAACAAAGTAAATAGTGCATTTTCCATAACAATAGGTGTTATACTAGGTATAACTTATGGTGCAGGAATACTTATAAGTGAATACGAAAAAAATACTCTAACAAAAAAAGAGATACTCTATATTGGAACATTTCTAATGATATGTCATGCTATCATAGAAGATACACTTCTATTTGTTATATTTGGTGCAAATATATGGATTATAGTTATCTTAAGAGTACTATTTGCATTTATTTTCGCAACAATTTGCATGAAACTACTCTCTTTAAAAGTACAAGATTAACATGAGGATATATTATGTATAATTCTCTCTTACATGTAAAGGATAAATTTGAACGATAATATTATTGCCTACCAAGGTGTAGAAGGTGCCTACTCGCATCTAGCTTGTAAAAAAGCATTTCCTAACTCCATCACAATTGCATGTGATAGTTTTTGTGATGCAATGAAATTAGTAGAATCAGGAACAGCTAACCTAGCAATGATACCAGTAGAAAACTCAACAGCAGGACGTGTAGAAGAGATATACAGGCTTATACCAGAACTAGCACTTTATATAGTTGAAGAGCATTTTGAACCAGTAAATCATTGTTTACTTGGGGTAAAAGGATCAAATAAAAATAGTATTAAATATGTATCATCACATCCACAAGCACTAGCTCAATGCCACAATAATATAACCAAACTAAACATTAAAGCACTAGCAAAATTTGACACAGCAGGGTCAGCTAGGGAAGTTAGTAAAAAAAATGACCCAATCTATGCAGCCATAGCATCAAATCTAGCAGCAAAACTATATAACTTAGAAATTTTAGATGATAAATTTGGAGACTTAAAAGGTAATGTTACAAGATTTATAATACTCTCAAAAGAGATGAGTACACCAGTGTATAAAAAAGATGAGGAGTATATAACTTCACTTATTTTTCAAGTAAGAGATATCCCAGCTGCACTATATAAAGCTTTAGGAGGTTTTGCAACAAATAGTGTAAACCTTATAAAATTAGAGAGCTACTCCATCCCAGGTTCATTACAAGCAAGTCAATTTCATATAGATATTGATGCTCATCCCAATGAAAAAAATCTAAAACTTGCCATTGAAGAGTTGACATTTTTTGCAAAAGAAATAAAATATTTAGGAATATATAAGAAGAAGTAAAGTTAACGCGAATCCGGCGGCGACCTACGTTTCCGTCCCAGTAAGGGAGAG
>CAZHBU010000025.1:1804-28553 GCA_964530865.1 uncultured Sulfurospirillum sp. | reverse complement strand
TTCTTTTTGAACTCCAAAATATCTAAGTCTATATCAGCTATATCACCTTGTAAAGTTATGCCTTTTGGTCCACCAGAACCATTTATAAGTCCTAGTTCTCTGTTCATAAAAAAGAAGTTACCTCTAAAAGCAAATCCTTCACTAACTAGTCCTATTTGTGGGTCAGTTGCTCCGGGCGTTGCAAAAGCTATCATAGCATCGTGTACTTCAAAGTAAGGCATAGGAATTTTTGATATCTCTCCTGGAACTTTCATCAAATCTTCCGCAATCCCTATTATTGCTGGGATTCCTATGTTACTCATGCTTCCAGAAAATGCTACTCCATCAGGAAGTAGGTCTTCAAGTAGCATATCTATTTCTGTTGAAATGTTGATATCTTCTTTACCTATCTTTTGCTCTCCGGTAAAGCCAATTGTTACTTCTCCTACATCATTGATACCAGCTTTTAGTTGAAGATTTGATAGTGATAAAACTTCTATGCCAAATGGGTGATGCCAAGTACCTTTCATACCTCCCATAACATCTACTCCTATACCTTTTTCACTCAGTTCTAGCTCTATTGTTGTATCTAAGATTAGTTTATCTTTACCAACCTTAACCTCCATATCTAAACCAGCTCCAACGTAAAGGTCTTCTTTTGCCCATTGAAAGTAGAAATCAGGCATCACTTTTTTATATGACATTACTTTTTTTGGCAATGCACTTACTTTACCTATAGAGTCCATCTTCAAATTTAGATTAAACCCAGGAGTGCCTTTGAAAACACCAGTAAACTCACCCATGATGATAGCATCGTCATGAACACCTAGTTTACTTAGTCCTTCTCCTGCAATTCCCATAGATTTTTGGTCAAAATTTCCTATAAAACCTATGCCAGCAGGTATGCTAACATTGAGTGACGATTTGCCAAATATTTTGTCAAACATATCTTTTGCAATGAGAGGCATATCTTCTTTAGTTCCTTTTATACCACTCTCAGAGATGATAATAGCTGCATTTGGAAGAGAAAAACTTTTTAGTATTTTATTGTTTTTGAAAAATGGCATTAGTTCTATGATTTTAAAATCTTTCTGTTCTATTGCGAATGTCCAACCAGATGTTGATGATGTTTCAAACAAGTAAGCATCAACTTTTTTAGAGGCTATTGTAGTTTTTGCTTCAACTCCACCAGTGCTGAGCTTTATCTCATCAAGTTCAAATTCATCTGTATGAGGTATCTTTTTAGCAGCACTAAAAGAAGAGAGTTTGATTTTTTCATCGATTGAGAAATAGTTAAGTGTGACTTTTGAATCTTTTTTAATTATATCAGCTGTAATAGCTATGTTTTTATGAGAAGAGAAGTTTGCATTTCCAAAGAACGCTATCTCTTTACTAGAGCTAGTAGTGCTCTTGTTAAGTAAAATTTCAAATCCACCACTGTTGATAGTAAGATTTTTTACACCAAATGGGTTTTCCCAAGGTTTTTGACTAAGAGCCATGAGTGAAAGTGAACGATTTTTACCAGTTGTACCCATATCAACTAGCGCATTCATCGTCTCTTTATGAGTTTCTTCACTAAATTCAACATTGAACCTTAGAGTAAATGCAATCTCTTGAGTAGGTTTTTTCTTCTGTAGCTCAGGAGGAAGTTTTTTCCAAAAGTTATCTGAACTGTCCGAGTTTATACTAAGAGTTGCAGGTTGCTTTACTTTAAAAACTGAAGAGAGATGAGGAAGAGCAGGAGTTGGTATAGATATTTTGAGTGAAAGACCTTCTAAGATAGATTTTTTATCAACTTTTGATAATTTATTTGCTTCTGTTTTACCCTTTTTTGCTAAACCTTGAAAAGAAGATTTTGATAGCGTACCCTCAATTGGAAGAGTTTTACCTTTTACTCCTAAATCATCTAGTAGAGCTGATAAGCCACCAGATTTTGTTACATTTAAAGTAGCTAAAATATTTACACCACTTTTTAGTTTCATAGTCTTACTTTCATCATCTCTCATTAAAGTAGAGATGTCACTTGGAAGATCACTTACTTTTAGAGTTTGAGAAGGTATTTTATCTGGTAATATCACAAAAAGTACACGCTCTAAAGAGAGGTCATTTACTATGTGTCCTTTTGCAGCAGGTATGAAAGTAGAAGCTTTTAACTCTTTAAAAAATAGAGCTATATAGTTATTATTTGTAGTTTGCCCTACATGTTTAACAAGAGTAACTTTTTCACCATTTAGTTCTATTTGGACTTCTATACTTTTACCATCGAGTACGATTTTATCAAACCCTATTTTATTTAAAACAGGGATAGATTTTGTACTTGCAAATATATCTTCAACTTTTAGTTTGTCTGCTATGACTTCTACTGTTTTTAATTTTGTTCTATCTTTGGTTAGTGTTAAGCTTTTTGAGCCTATTTTACCTGTAATTATTAGTGATTTATCATCAATTTCTAATTTGTCAAATTTAAACTTGTTCAAAAATGAGATGTTTTTTGTTTGAGAAAATATATCTGATATGTCTATGTCCTCACCAGTGAGAGTTATGTTGTTTTTTGTTGGTGTAGAGTTCTCTTTTGTTATAGTTATTTTTTTGTAGTTTATTTTGCCTTCAATATTTAGTGATGATGAAGAATGAACTATTTTATTAAGTGCAAACTTATCTAAAAACTTTATATTTTTAGTTTCACTTAGTATATTGCTAAGTTTTATTGCATCTGCAATAATAGTAAATTCTTCCTCGTTAGAAGGTTTGCTGATAGATACTCTATGACTATTTAGTTTTCCATCTATGTTTAAAGATGCAGGGGTGTATTCTATCTTATCTAATTTAAATTTTTGTAAAAAAGATAGTTTTGATGTTTGAGGTATAATGGTTGAAATTTTTAAATCATCACCCATTATAGTAAAACTTTTTTTCTCTTCATAACTCTTAGATATAGTGATAGATTTATTATCTAATTTACCTATGACTTTTATAGAGTCGTCAGTTTTAATGACTTTGTTAATTTTAATGTTGTTTAAAAAAGTGATACTTGAAGTGCCCGGTATCAAATCACTCAATTTTTTATCTACATCAATAGCATATATGGTTGTGTTAACTGCAAAAAGTGCCACGAAAGTCAGCACAAAACGGAATAGTTTATCTTGATAAAACATAATAACCTCCATTCTTAGATAATTATAACTATTATACTATAAATTTATATTTTTATATTAGTACCCTTTTCATACCCTCTTTTTTAACATCATCATACTGGTCAAGATAATCAAGATATGCCACAAGATACTTTCTGCTCATGTCATAAAACTTTCTAAAAGATGCTATTTCAACTGAGCCTTCATTTTTCATAATCTCTCTTAGTCTTGCCATAATGATACTCAAGTTTTCAGTCGTTACAAAAAGGTTATGAGATAAACGAACTACTTTTCTCGCTTTTGTAAGACGCTTTAGTGCATCATCTCCCATTTTTCTGTCAATATCAAGGTCATCATAGATATTGTAAGGTGCAGTTGGAGTAAAACCTTCTTCTTGTAAAATTGAGTGCATTTTTTCTTCTATGACTTTATCTATGTTATTTACATCTATATTTGGATTTTTATAAATTCCATCTTTGAACTCTAACTTCCCACTTTTAACTATGTCTTCTAAAACCTCTTTTAGAAGAGTTTCACTTGCCCATTTGATTTTAAGAGCTAAAGAATTTGCAGAGAGTAGGGCGTACTCATTTTTTTCATAGATAGCATTTATTTTACTGTTTAGTTCATTTTTGATTTCGATGGGGTAGAGAACTAAACCTTTTTCATCTACAAAAACATCTTCCATTTCATGAGCGATTTTTAGAGCTTCATCGTGATTTAGCCCAAACCTTTGGTTTGAAGAGATAAGTCCAAACCCTCTTTTGTGAGTGTTTACTAGTATTTCAAAGGCAGTTTTGAAATCATCTATTTTTAGAGCTTCAAGAAGTGGCATTTTCACTTTTTTCTTAATAGGATCATTAATAGGGTTTAAAACACGTCCACCACCAATGGTTCTACCACTAGAACACATAATAAAAGGTTCATTGTGAACTAAAAAGATTTTTTTATCGAACTGAAGTTTTGCAAATCCTGCACTTGTTTCACTCTCATTGTTATAAAGAAGCACTTTTGTTTCTATCTGTTTAGTACC
The DNA here is from genome assembly GCA_964530865.1 of uncultured Sulfurospirillum sp. Taxonomy (GTDB): domain Bacteria; phylum Campylobacterota; class Campylobacteria; order Campylobacterales; family Sulfurospirillaceae; genus Sulfurospirillum_A. The sequence goes on along the minus strand of CAZHBU010000025.1, from coordinate 24,407 downwards.
TATAAAAAGAATCACTTTTGTATTGTGCTTTACTTTTTGATTTGAGATTCCCTCAACCCAGACATCAACACTTTCAAAACCACGAATAAACCCTTTTTTACAAAGTAGAGTCCCTTTTTTTAGAGCTACTTTTGCATTTTGTAGGTTTATGGCAGTTCTTTGGCTGCTTAGTGCTTTCATCTCGTCTTTTTCATGAACTTGTAGGTTTCTGACAACTATCTCTTTGCCAAGTTCTGGAGCAAATACTTTTTCACCAACTTTGACAGTTCCATCAAGTACAGTTCCTGTGACTACTGTTCCTACGCCTGCCAGTGAAAAAGAGCGGTCGATGTAGTATCTAAAAAGTCCATTACTTGGTTTTTCTATGATTGGGATTGAAAAAAGTTCATCTCTTAGGTTCTGAATAGACTCTTTTTCATATATGCTAACAGGAACAATAGATTTTAGTCCTAGATGAGAAAAGTTTTTGAAATAATCTGTGATTTCATCCTTTCTCTGCTCAATCTTCTCTTTATCTACTAAATCACTCTTAGTCAATGCGATGATGATACTCTTTACATGTAAAAGATTTAGAATTTCAAGGTGCTCGTTTGTTTGAGGCATAACTCCCTCATTAGCATCAATCACAACCATCGCAGCATCAAACCCAAATGCTCCAGAAATCATATTTTTCAAAAGCTTTTCATGTCCAGGTACATCAATGAAAGCTACGTTGGTATCGTCATTTACAAGGTTTGAAAAACTAAGATTTATAGTTATTCCCCTTTTTTTCTCTTCTTCAAGTGTATCACCTGCAAAACCTGTTAAAGCTTCAATGAGTGCTGTTTTTCCATGATCAACGTGACCGGCTGTTCCTATTATGATGTGCTTCATTTTATTATTTCCTTTATCCATAAATCTAAAAGCAAAAAAGTTCTTTTAAAACTATTTTTTACTTAAATCTTTTAGATTTGCTCCTATGGGGGGGGGTAAATTTTTTGTTATTTGTAATTATCTGATATATCAAATAAATTTAATTCTCTTTTGTATTTAATATATTGTTTATATTTTTTATTTGCTCTGTTTACAATTTTTATTTGTTCTGTTTTTGAGATATTTGGAATAGATATAGTACATAGATCATCAAATCTCAATGATTGTCTTACCGATCCGAACGACCTATCTTTAATATTTTGTATTCCTTCTTGACTTTTTAAACACAAATATATATATTCTGGTAGAAAATTATCATTTATAATTTTAAATGTAACATACATTTTACTAACGGCTACATTTTTGTTTGTTAAATTGATACCTAGTGAACCAGTATTGGCACGAGATGGGTTATATGCAATCGATTTTTTATTGACTACTTTATAATCTTCATTTGTTTGAGATGTAACAGACATAAATGAATCACCCCAATATGCTTCACCACTAATAATTCCATAAAAATCATGTTTAGTTATTGTAACTGTTTTATATAGATTAATATTTTTAATTCTTTCTTCTTTAATTAAGTTTTTTAATAAAATATAATTTTCTGGTATTTCATTAAAATATTTAAACCATATAAAAGAGTAATTATCATTATTTATAATTTTACTTGTTTCTATTTCATAAGTTGCATAAGAATTATCAAAATTATATTCTTCTAAATCATTAATTTGATTTATGATTTTTCGTCTTCTTTGAGTTAGAGTAAAACCATCATTTTTAATTCTCGTGTATTTAATAGTATTAACTGTTTGATTATTTAAACCTTGTAATACGAGAATTGAGGCCTTTGCTTCAGTATATGGTAAAAAAACTCCTGAAGGTAAAGATATAATTTGTTTTAATAAGTTATTTTCTATTAAATACTTTCTAAGACTTTTTAATTCTTTATTATTAAGTATTGATTCAGGAACGATGATATAAGCTCTTGATGTGGCTTTTTTATTTAAAGAATTTATAATATGTTGTATTGATTGAGAATTACCATTATCATTAAAAAGTGAATATAAAGATGTTGCTGTGCCTTCTAAATTAAAAGGGATATTGGTAATAACAATATCAAATTTTTCTTTTTCTGGATTTAATAATGTGTCTTGTTGTTCTATATTACTATGTCCATCACCTGTTAAAATCATATTCATCTTAGCAATTTTTGCATTTGATGATATTTCACTACCATAAACAGTATTTTCTTTTAAATCTTTTAATACATTTTGGGTTAAAAACCCTTGTTCAATTAATTCATCGCGAATATGATTAAAAGCAGAAATCAATATTCCACCTGTTCCGCAAAATGGGTCATATATTTTTTCACCATACTTGGGATTAGCAAGTTGCACTAAAAAATTAACTATATGTCTAGGTGTGAAATATTCACCTAAATCATTATTTGATGTATTGTATTGTTGAATAAAATATTCAAAGGCATCACCTTTAATATCCGTTTTAATTCCACTTAAATTTAATTTATCTAGTTTATCTATAATTTGTTTTAATGCTAAGGTATCTTGTATAATTAATTTTGTAAATAAAGTATCTTCATTTTGTCTGTTAAAAATTGTTTCTAATTTATCGATTACAATATCATTAATATAATTTAAAAGCTCATCACCTTCTTTATTTTTATAGCTTTCCCATTTTATATATTCTGGAATACTTTCTGAAATAACTTCATTATCTTCAGAAATTAATTTTAAAAATAGAAGATTTGAAAATTCAAAGAATCTTTCCATCCCTTTTGTAATTCCAGCTTTCCTTAGTTTTTGATTTGTAAAAGCAAAAACATTTATTAAATCTTCTTTAGAGTTTATTATAATATTACTATCTTGATAATTATTTGAGTTTAATGATATAAATTTTTTATAAAACTCTTTATTCTTAATAGTATTTACTTCTAGTCCATTTAATAATAAACTTTCTTCATTTTCTACCCAATAACTTTTTGTTTGAAGACCATCAAATAAAATTATAATTTTTGAACCTAATAATTTAGCATAATTTAATGCTTGTTCTTTTGTTTTTGCTAAATTCATATTTGGTTTTTTTGTTTCTACAATAATTTCAGGGCAACTTGAAGTTTTATTGATGTATAAACAGAAATCAGGATGTAAAGCACCTAATTTAATATTTTCCTCTTCTGTTCTTGTCTTTTGATGATACACATCTTTATCTTTATTTTGAAAATTAATTTTCCAACCATTATTTAATAATTGTTGTTCTAATAAATTTTCAATATCTCTTTCAAGTGCCATCATAAACTCCTATTTATTTTTAAACATATTCTATCTTATTTTATTTTGTATGATTAAAAATATGTCAAGTTGCAATACTTTTATGTAATTTTTTTATTATGATAATTAATAAACTTATGTTAATATATTATTTTATCTAAAAATTACTATTATTTACATAATTTAGTAATTTTTAGAATATTTGTTTTTCAGGTAACTATCTCTTTTATGGTATCTATTATCTGCTCTTCAAATTCTGGAAGTATGCTTCTAAAATCAATCAAAAACATGTCATTCTCTATACGACCTATGATATTATTTTTTCTAAATTTTCTCTCTAACTCACTTGCTTTTCCCTTTACATGTAGAGCTACTGTTGGAAATTCTCTGTTTGGAAGAGTTCCTCCACCCATAACGGTTTTGCTTTTTATAACGTTACATGTAGACTCGCTAACTTCTTTTTGTATGTTCAAGGCTCTTACATGTAAAGACTCTTCAGTTTGAAAGAGCATCCACAGGGTTGGTATGCTTTTGTAGTCCTCTTTTAAGTATGCTTTTATAGTCTCTTCTAGTATGCTAAGTGTTATTTTATCGACTCTAAGCATCCTTAGTAATTGATTCTCTTTTAGTTTGTCTATTAACTCTTTTTTTCCAGCTATTATGCCTGCTTGAACACTACCAAAAAGTTTGTCACCGCTAAAGCTTATGAGTGCTGGATTGTCTTTTAGTATGGTCTTTAGTGATGGTTCATTGTTCCCCAAGTTATAAGGAAGTTCTGGCACATAACCACTTCCTAAGTCATAATAATCTATTAGGTTATGCTCATCACAAAGCTCTTTTATATCTGCATAGTTAGTATCTGAACTAAAGCCTTCAATGCTAAAGTTTGATTGGTGTACTTTCATAAGCATTGCTGTGTTTTCGTTTATGGCTTTTTTATAGTCTGCTTTGTTTGTTTTGTTTGTTGCTCCAACTTCGTGCAATATAGCTCCACTTTGACTCATAACTTCTGGGATTCTAAAGCTTCCTCCAATCTCTACTAATTCTCCACGAGAAACTATTGCTTCTTTGTTTTTAGAAAAGGTATTTAGTATCAAAAATACTGCACTTGCATTGTTATTTACTACTAAAACATCTTCTACATGTAGGAGGTTTTTTAGATGTTCACTGACGTGTTCGTATCTTTCACCTCGACAACCTTTTTCTTGGTTGTATTCTAAATTTGAGTAGTTGCATATGACTTTTGAAGCTTCTCCTAGTATGTTTTCAGCGATTAGGCTTCTTCCCATGTTTGTATGTAAAATAACACCAGTGGCGTTTATGAGGGGTTTTAAAGATGGTTCAAAAAGTTTGTCGTAGCTGTATTTTATTTCATTAAGTAACTCATCATCACTAAAGTCTTCTACTTTTTTTGCAAGTATACTTTCTCTAAGTGTCTCTATTTTTGCTTTAGCTATCTCAGCTATGCGAGTTGTGTTTAACTCTTTAAAGATAGGATTTGACATAATTTTGTCTATTTTAGGTAGTTTTCTTAAAAGGTTCACGATTTACTCCGGTATAGGTAGTTTAGTTTCATCAAATTGGTATTTACCATTTTGAATTTTTGTTAGTATTCCTTGATCTCCAAGTGATTTGAAAAGCTTTATGACGGTTGGTTTACTCACTTCTACTTGCTCCATAATATCTGTATAAGAGTAATTTAGTATATGATCATCATTTAGGTTTTTAATTATAAAGCGTATCAAATCAACCTGCTTTCCATCTGTGACTGCAGATATTGTTTTGATGATATTGTACGAACGGTCTATCTCTCTTTGTTGAATTTTTGGCATAAGTACGTCGTGAAGAGCATTTAGAAGTTCTTTTATGTTAATAGGTTTTACTATATAGTTTTCTACTTTTAGTTTAATGGCATCCAGTAGGTGCTCAGTATCAGTATGAGCAGTTGTGAGTATGGCTGGAATAGTGATGTCTAAATCATCTTTTATATGTCTTAGAAACTCTATGCCATTTTCATTTTTTAGTAGTATATCTGAGATAATAACATCAATATGGTGATTTTCTAAAACACTCATTGCTTCGTCACAAGTTTGTACTGCAAAGATATTTTTTGCAAAATCTTCTAATACAGCAGTTGTATGTTTTAGCAAATCTGCTTCATCTTCAAGATACAATATATTGAAACCATTTAGTAGATCAAAATCACGTCTATTCACGCTTTCTCCTTAAGCTCTTTGGGTATCTCTATGGTGAACATGGCACAATTACATAGTTCATTTTTTTCCAGTCCCATTTTGTGTTTCATGTTTTTACAACCTATTTTACCATTCATATGCTTTTCTACCATCTGTTTTGACATATATAGACCTATGCCTGTCCCTACACTTTTGTGTTTGGTTGTAAAGTATGGATCAAAAACTTTAGTCATTATATCACTTTTAATTCCACCTGCATTGTCTATGATGTTTATAATGACACTTTCTAAAGTCTCTTTCACTATAATTCTTACTCTTTTTTTAGGTATTTTTTTATTACAAAGAGCATCTTTTGAGTTGTTGATAAGATTTAAAATAACATGTGTAAGTTCATTTTCAAATCCGTATATTTTTATATCTTCATTCATATTAAAGTGGACTTCAACCCCCTCTTTTTCAAGTTGATACTTGGTCAAATCAATCGACTTGTCAATCACTTTTTTGATACTGAAACTTTTATGAGATTTATTTGGGTCAAAAAATGTTCTAAAATCCTCTAGTGTATCAGACATATTTTTAGCCAAAACTCCAGCATCTTCAACACGGGAATCAATAAATTCTTCGTTAAGTTTACCAGACAAAAATTTTGATTGAAAACTCTGTATGATCATAGTAAGTGCACCAAGTGGTTGCCTCCATTGATGAGCTATATTTTGAAGCATCTCACCTAAACTAGCCAGCCTAGCCTGTTGGAACATGATTTGGTCTTTTTTACGACTGTGTTCAACTTCTGTTTTTATTCTACGTTCAAGCGAGTTGTTTAGTGACCTTAACTCTTTTGTTTTATCATTTACTTTTATCTCAAGTGAACTATGAAGATCTTTGAAGTTGTTGATGAGTATTAGTGAGATGATAATACTGAGAAAAAAAACTAAACCTATGAGTAAAAATAGCATATAAATACTAGTTTTAAAAACTCTATCATTTCTATTTTTCTCCGCAACGGCTTTTTTCAGATGAGAAGTTATCAAACTTGAGAGGTATATGTTGATTGCATTTATTTCTAAAAATACCTCATTTAGAGCAGTATGTGTTTTAAATGAATTTTTCTGCTTTAAAAGAGTGATAATCTTGCTACTTTGGGTGTCTACTCTTTTCATTTTTTCTTCTACTTTTGAGATCAAACCTTTTTGGTAGTAGTTTTTTTGTGGAAGGCTCTCACTAAGTAAGAAAAAATTGAGCCAATTACTAGCAAACTGAGGGAGACCACCTATTTCATACTTTATAGAGTCGTTATAGTTTTGCCATTGTGCTTTTATGATTTGTTTTGCTAAAGAGATAACCTCTGCAGCGTTATCAACATCTATGTTTTTTTCTTTTACATCATATAGAGTATCATAGATATTGACCGTGTATATATCTTTTATCTCTTCAAGTACAACTTGAGGGATAGTTCTTTTTTGATATAGCGTTTCATAGTCAAATTTAAGAGCAAAGATAGAAATCATCATCAAAAACCCGATTGTCATCATACTAAAGGCGATAATTGATATAAGTATTTTGGTTTTGTTAGAAAACTCTACACGGTCTAATAGTTTATTTACTAGTTTATAAAATTCCATATTAGTTTGCCATGTTTATTGGTTTAAATTTACCATTTTCATATACTGATAGATAGGTAACGTTAAGAAGTTGGGTATTTTTATACCTAATTGGTACCTCTCCAAGCGTGTCAGCAGGAAGATTTTTAAGATTTGATAAAAAGTTTTTTGGTGTTAGGGGTCCTTGCATATTTTCTAGTGCATTTACGACTACTTTAGCGGCTAAAAATGACTCAAATGAAGCATAACTTGGATTATTTTTAGGGCGGTAAAATCTAAGAAGATTGATATACTCTTTTGCTACCATTAAAGAGGTATCGTCATAAGATGGTACAGTTTGTGAAAAGAGTATATTTTTTCCATCTCCATTAAGTTCACTGATAAGTGCATTTGCATTAACAAAAGAGATAGGTGCAAAAATGACATCTCTAAAACAACACTCCCTTGCTTTTTTGATAAAATGTGCGCTTGGTTTGTAGGCACCAACTATGATGATAGCTTCAGGTTTTGTTGATTTGATTTCGTGCAGAGCATGTCTAATAGAGAGCGTATTTCTCTTGTAAGTTCCTTCACCTATAAGAGTAAGGTCCCTTTTCTTTAAAGCTTCAATCATCGCTATATAGCCCTCTTCACCATAGTCATCATTTTGGTAAAAAATAGCAAATTTAGTTATTTTTTTAGCTTTATAAAGATAATTGATTATACCTTCTACCTCTTCTTTGTAAGAGCTTCTAAAGTTAACGATGTTATGAACATGAGAGTTTCTTAGAAATGATGCCCCAGTATAGGGTGCTATAAAAGGTATATCTTCATTAATTATAATAGGTAGTACCTTTTTCGTTGTTGGAGTTCCTACAAAGCCAAATAGGGCAAAAACTTTATCTTTGTTTATTAAAGTATTAATGTTTTTAAGAGTATTTTGTGGCTCATATTTATCATCATAAAAAATGAGGTTTATATGTTTGCCATCTATCCCCCCTCTAGCATTGACATGGTTAAAGTAAGTGTTTGCTCCCTCTATGACTTCTTTCCCTAACTCTTTATTAATGCCACTAAGTGGAAGAGATGTTCCTAGCACTATTGTATCTCTATTGTCTATTTTGGACAAATAAACATATGACACAATAGCTACTAATATACCAATTGTTAGAAAAAATAGAAAAAATCTTTTTACCATTATTTTACTCCCTAAATAACGATTTTTGTAGTATACAATAATTATAATTAAACCTTTATCAATGGGCTTCTAAGCAAAATTATAGTGAATAAAAAAGGAGGAATTTAGTCTTATTAAGGAGGTTTTAAAACTTAATTATCTACAATACGGTAAATAAAGATTGACCGATAGGAAGTGTAAGAGATGGAAAAAGAGTATCTATTTTATGACCAGACTATATTAGAATTCCCACTTAATGATAGTATAGATGTATTGACCACTTTAAATAATAGTAGTTATATGGTAGCCAATATAGATATAACAAATGCAGAAATATATGCTCCAGAGATAAACTTTTACATGAAAAACTCTCAAGATGACATTAGCGAAAAAATAACAAATATAAAAAAACTATATGACATAAGGTCATCTACCTATGATTTAGCTCAGGATATGGACTACGAAGAAGCGGTAGGAAATAAACTTGTAATTGTTTCAAGCAAGAACGAAGATGAACTTGTAGAAGAGTTAAAACAATCAGAATTTACATGTCTAGTAATAAACCCAATCAATATAGTAGATGTAAATGGACATATTGGTAAATTGATATTGACTATAAAAAAAGAAGAAGAGTTAATAGACTTAGAAACTGACCAAATCATCTGGGAAGATGCACCAGAGTTTGCAATGAAGCAAAGTGGTGTTTATGACCCTAGTCTAACGGGATTAGAAAGAGCTGTAGAAACAGCAAAAACAAATAAGGGAATTTTTAAATATAAAAACTTTATAAAGTATGATTCAAGTATCTGTCAATACCACGAGAGAAACACAGAAATTTGTGGAAAGTGTGCTGAAGTCTGCCCAACAGTTGCAATCCTAAAAGTAGATGAGACTAAACACTTAGACTTTTCTCATATAGATTGTCATGGTTGTGGAGGGTGCATAAGTGTATGTCCAAGCGGAGCACTTGATTACTCTCAAATGCCTAGAATTGCATTTAAAGAAGTAACAGAATTTTATAGAGATAACGTAGCATTAATCATACCAAGAAAGATGGAGTTAGAGTCTCTACATGTAGAGCTACCAAAGGGAATATTACCACTTGCAATTGAAGGTGAGAAGTTCTTACATGAAGCTCATTTGATGAGTCTAATCCAAACAAGTGGAAATCCAGTAATTTTTTATACTGACTTTATCTCAAAAGGAACAGGTGATGTGATTCGCATCATGAACGATATATTTAAGAAAAAGTATGGCAAACAAGCTATATTTGTATGTAAAGATGAAGCTGAACTAAAAGAAGCTATAATAAACGTAATCCCAATTAAAGAGTGTGTGTACGGGATAAATGAAGACGGGCTGAATAAACGTGAAATATTTTCTGCCCGTCTATCTCACCTTGTGGGCGTTGATGACTTAGGCGTTGTAAAAACGGGAGAGCATGTTCACTACGGAAATATAACTATAAACACCGATACTTGTACACTCTGTCTGAGTTGTGTAGGAGCTTGTAACGTAAGAGCACTTACAGCACACCCAGAAGATAATACCCTCCGATTTAATCCATCTATTTGTACTAACTGTACTTACTGTGAAGTGGTATGTCCAGAGGCAAATTGCCTAACAGTAATCAAAGATGAGATTAACCTAAATCCAGAATACTTTAAACAAAATGTAAAAGCTACAGATGATCTATTTAAGTGTATAGAGTGTGGAACTGAGTTCGCAACTGTAAAAGCTGTAGAAAAAATTGCAGAAAAAATGAAACCAATATTTGGCAATGATGAGCTAAGAATCAAAACACTTTACTGTTGTGCTGATTGTAAACCTAAAGTTATGTTACAAGCTCATATGGATGAAAGGAATGGATTATGAAAAACTCTACGCAGAGCGTAAGCTTCAGTGCGAGGAATTTTTGCTGGGTTTTACTCAGTAAAAAGGAGACAGTTAAATGAATAAAGAAGCAGTAAACGGAGCAAGATCACTATATTATGGTTTTTTTAGCAAAATGCTTGTTTTTACAAGTGATGAAGAGAGATTTGAAGGTGTAAAAGAGGCACTTGATGTGATGATTGCAAATCCAATGGATGACAATTCTTGTGAAGCTTTAAAAGAGATAAAAGAGTTTTTAGAGACTGGTGGAGCAAAAAGCCTTTCAGATGAGTATGATAGTATTTTTCATGACCCTTCAACTTCATTGGTAAGAAATACAGCTTCTTATTATGATGAGGGTGTTGAGAGTGGCAAGAAAAGATTGGAAGTAAAAAACTTCCTTGCAAAAACAAAAATTAGAAGAGATGAAAAAGTTTTTAAAGAGTATGAAGATAGTGTAGGATTTTTGGTAACTTTTATGCATGAGCTTGTAGAGCTTATTTTAAAAGGTGAAAAATCTTATGAGACACTTCAACACTGTCTTTTTGTTGAGATAATCAATGAGTTTATTGATGAGTTTATTGAAGCACTGTATGAAAAAGCAAACGCATATAAGTCATTAGCAGTTGTTATGAATGCTTTTGTAGAGTTTGAAAGATTGTATTTTGATGTTGCAAAACCAGCACCAAGAGAAAAACTAGTTAAAGATGAAGAGCCTTGTGAGTATGTAAGTGATACAGAGGCAAAAAGAAGAGCAGAAAATAGACTTAAAAAATCTGCAGATTCGTTAACAAAATCATGTAGTTTAGAAGATTCATACCCTAGTAGTGAAGAGGGTGGAGACTTATAGTTATTCATTGACCTTGAAGGGGTTTCCAAAGTGGACAGAGTCAGTTTTGGAAACTTCTTGGTGTCAAGAGGTAAATTTAAGCAAGGAGGATTGTATGCGCGAGAGTAGAAGAAGCTTTCTAAAGAAAGCAGCAGTAGTTGGTACAGTAGCCGCAGTTAGCACAGTAGCTGCATCTGCAAGCACGGATAACTCATACAGTTCAAATGGCGTTGTTGTAGGTAAATCTCCAAAGAAAGAGATTAACTACAAGAAAACTAAAGCTTGGGATGATTTTTATCGTTCAGCTATATAGATAAAGGGAGAAGTTGAGTATGACAAATACTACTCAAAATGCTCTTTCTACCAAGATAGGTAGAAGATCGTTCCTTAAGATGGCAGCTGTAGCTGGTGCATTCGGTGCAACCAGTTCATTTGCAAGTTCTAAAGTAACAAGAGCAGCAACAGAAGATGAGGTTAAAAACCCATTTCCTGGATCTAAGAAAGTAAGAACAATCTGTACTGCATGTTCAGTTGGTTGTGGTATTACTGCTGAGGTTCAAAATGGTGTTTGGGTTAGACAAGAGGTAGCACAAGATCACCCTATTAGTTTAGGTGGACATTGTTGTAAAGGTGCTGATATGATCGATATGGTCAGATCAGAGGTAAGGTTGAAGTATCCGATGGTTAAAGAGGGTGGTCAATGGAAGCGTATCAGTTGGGAGACTGCTTTCACTAGAATCTCTAAGAAACTAACAAGCTTAAGAGAAAAAAGCGGACCTGATTCAGCAATCTTTTTAGGTTCTGCAAAAATGAGTACTGAACAAGCTTATTACTTTAGAAAATTTGCAGCGTTTTATGGAACAAATAATATAGATCATCAAGCAAGAATCTGACATAGTGCAACAGTCGCCGGTGTGGCGAATACATGGGGTTATGGCGCTATGACTAATTCACTTGGAGATATCCAAAACGCAAAAGCAATTATTATTTTTGGAGCGAATCCTGCAGTAAACCATCCAGTTGGTTTTCAGCATTTTCTAAAAGCTAAAGAGAGAAATAATGCTCAAATTATCGTTGTAGATCCTAGATTTACAAAAACAGCTGCGAAAGCAGATTTTTATGCACAAATCAGACCTGGTACTGATATTCCTTTTATGTATGGTATGTTAAATATCATCTTTAAAAATGGTTGGGAAAACAAAGAGTTTATTAATGACCGTGTTTATGGAGTTGAAGATATAAGAGCCGAAGCTGCAAAATGGACACCAGAAAAAGTAGCTGACGTTACAGGTGTATCAGTTGAGAAGTTAATGCAAATCACTAGAGTTTACGCTAAGTCTACTCCAGGTACATTAATTTGGGCTATGGGTCTTACTCAGCACTCAATTGGTTCATCAAACACTCGTATGGCTCCAATTTTACAACTTTGTCTTGGAAACATGGGTGAAGAAGGTGGTGGAACTAATATTCTTCGTGGTCACGATAATGTTCAGGGCGCTACTGATATGTGTTGTCTTTCACATACACTTCCTGGTTACTATGGACTTAGTGCTGGATCATGGAAATATTTTGCTAAATCTTGGGGAGTTGACTATGAGTGGTTAGCTGGAAGATTTAAAGATAAGAAAATGATGAGTGCTAAAGGTTTCACTTTGGCACGTTGGTATGCTGGAGTTTTAGCTGGTAAAGCAGGTGAAGATAAGATTCATAATGCGGGAACAAATCTAAAAGCACTATTTGTTATGGGTAATGGTATTACGTCTATTGCTCAACAAGCAAAAGTTAAAGAAGCACTTGATGCGTTAGAGCTAATTGTACTTGCTGATCCATTTGTAAATGAAGCAGCAATTCTTACTGATAAGCAAGATGATGTATTTATTCTTCCTGCTGCAACACAGTTTGAAACTAGTGGTTCTGTAACTGCTACAAACCGTTCAGCACAGTGGAGATATCAAGTAGTTGAGCCAATGTATGAGAGTAAACCAGATCATGAAATAATGTTTGAACTAGCTAAGAGAATGGACTTTCATAAAGAGTATACTAAAGGTATGCTTATGAAAGAAAATAAAAAATCTTACAAGTTCCCTGAAGATGCAACTGATGAGATCGCTAGAATCATTAAGACAATCGGTTTAACTGGTTGGACTTCTAAGAGACTTAAGAATCACACAGATAACTGGCATATGTTTGACGAAGTTAGCCTAAGAGGACATGGTCCTATGAAGGGTGAGTACTATGGACTTCCTTGGCCATGCTGGACAGAAAATCATGGTGGTAGTCCAGTTCTTTATAACATTCATAGAACTGTTAAAGAAGGCGGTATGGGCTTTAGAAATAGATTTGGCCTTGAGCATGATGGACAAAATCTACTTGCTGGAAAAGGTTCAGCACCTAAAGCATCTTCTAATAAAGATGGTTATGCTGAGATTACTGCTAAGAACATCGAATCAGTTCTTGGCATCAAGCTTAGTGCAGCTGAAAAGAAGAAGATTGGTAAGAACTGGAAAGTTGATACTTCTAACATAATTGCCCAGAAATGTATGGAAGCAGGAATTGCACCATATGGTAATGCAAAAGCTAGAGCAAAAGTATGGACATTCCCTGACCAAATTCCTATGCACAGAGAGCCATTGCATTCACCTCGTCAAGATTTAGCTAAAAAGTACCCAACGTACAAAGATAAAGCTAATCATTATAGAGTTGATACTAAGTATATCTCTAAGCAAACTGAGAAAGATTGGAGCAAAGAGTTTCCTACTAACTTGGTTACAGGTAGACTTGTAAGTATGAATGGTGCTGGTATGGAAAATAGAGCATCTAAATATCTTTCTGCTATTGATCCTGAAATGTTCTGTGATATTAACCCAGGACTTGCTGCAGAGCATGGAATCAGAAATGGTGATATGATGTGGGTTCATTCTCCAGAAGGTACTAAAATCAAGGTTAAAGCTAAGTATTCATTTAGTGTTCCTGAAGATAGAGTATTCCTTCCATTCCATTATGCTGGACACTTCCAAGGTGAAGACTTGTCGCATAAGTATCCAGAGGGAACTAAGCCATATGCAGTTGGTGAGAGTGCAAACACTGTTACAAACTATGGTTATGATATTGTTACTCAGATTCCTGAAACTAAAGGCGGATTATGCCGCGTAGAAAAAGCGTAGGGGGTGAGAAATGAGTGAAATGTCAAGAATGAAATTTTATTGTGATGATGATAGATGTATAGAGTGTGACGGTTGTACTGTTGCTTGTGCTGAGGCTCACGAGCTTCCAACAGGAATAGCTAGAAGAAAAGTTGTAACTCTTCATGAAGGTATTGAAGGAAAAGAATTCTCTACTTCAGTAGCTTGTATGCACTGTACAGATGCTCCATGTGAGCAAGTATGTCCAGTAGATTGTTTCTATATCAGAGAAGACGGAATCGTTCTTCATGATAAAGAAGCTTGTATCGGTTGTGGTTATTGTCTATATGCTTGTCCTTTTGGAGCTCCTCAGTTCCCAAGAGACGGTGCATTTGGTACAAAAGGTGCAATGGATAAGTGTACTATGTGTGCTGGTGGTCCGCTAGAGACTAACTCAGTTCAAGAGAGAGAGCTTTATGGTCAAAACCGTATAGCTGAAGGAAAAGTTCCAGTATGTGCTGCGATGTGTTCTACTAAGGCACTTATTGTTGGTGACGCTATGGAAGTTGCAAACATTTATCGTGCTCGTGTGGCTTCTAAAGGCAAAGGTGTGCAATCTGCACCTTATGGCTGGAGTAAAGCATACGGTAATTAATGAAGGGATTTGTGATGAAAAAATATCTATTTTTGTTTATCGCAAGCCTATTTTTGGCATCAGCTGCATTTGCAGCTGATAGTCAAATCTGGGATGCAATGAGAATACAAAATATTTTAGGATACGGACAAGCTGAGTCACTTAAACTCGGACCGCTATTTACAATGTTACAAGCGAACTATTTTGCTCAGATATTTTTAGCAGTTTTAGTTGGAGTGCCAGCTGTTTTCTTATTGCATTACCTAATTATAGGAGCTAAAGTTTTTTCACATGATGGCAAGAAGATTTATGCATATAGCATTTTTAATAGAATCGTTCACCAAGTAGCGGCTATATCTTTTATAGTTCTTATTCCAACAGGGTTTATTATGACTTTTGGAGCATATTTTGGTGGTGGTGATTTTGTTAGAATGATGAAAGATCTTCATGGTTTAGCAACAGTCTCTTTTGCGATTGTTGTAATTCCTATGTTTCTTATGTGGATTAAAGATATGTTACCAAGTTTTGATGATATTAAATGGATGATGATACTTGGTGGATACCTATCAAAAGTTAAAAAACCAATTCCTGCTGGCAAGTTTAATGCTGGTCAGAAGATGTGGTATTGGTTAGCGACTCTTGGTGGTATGGTTATGATTTTAACAGGTGCAGAAATGTACTTCTTAGATTTTAACATCGCGATGGTAACTTCAATAACAGGACTATCTCAGATAGACCTACTAAGAGTAGCAGCAATTTTACATGCCTTTGTTGGTATGGCAGTTGTGGCTCTTTTCTTTACACATATCTATATGTCTGTATTTGCAATTAAAGGTGCAATTCACAGTATCATCACTGGATATAAAGAGGAAGAAGAAGTAGAGACACTTCATAGCTCTTGGTATAAAAAGTTGAAAAAACAGGGTAAGATTTAATCTTTCCTAAACCTAGCCTATAACATCTTTAAGGTGTTATAGGCTATTATTTTAAATTACATTATGCTAGTTTTGCATATTACTACATATAGAGATATGCAAAATTAGCAGATTAATGGAGAAAGCATTGAAATTAAAAACACAGAGTATCTTTGAAACAGAAGTGACAAAGATAAAAAATGGTAAAAAATTTACTACAGATGATGAAATGATACGTGAAATAAAACTAGAAATTGTAGTAAATGGTAAAAATGTTGGAGCTTTAATGGCCGTACCTGTTGACTTAAAAGAGTTGACAGTTGGTTATCTTATGAGCGAAGATATAATTGAAGATGTAAAAGATATAGAAAAAATTGAGCTTGTAGACGTTGATACAAAAACTTTTCAAGTCCATATTGATGCAAAAGTAGTTGAGAAAAATATAGAAAGATTAGATTTAGAAGGTGTTATAGTAAGTGGTTGTGGAAGAGGGATTAGCACTCAAATATCTAAAATAGCTATTGATGCAGCTGTTATGAAAGATGACTTTAGCATAGATGCAAATCTACTTTTTGAAGAGATGGGTAAGTTTTATACGCAGTGTCCACTTTATGAGCAGACAGGTTGTGTACATACTGCAAAAGTATACTTTAATGAAAAGACTTATTTTATAGGCGAAGATATAGCTCAACATAACACGATTGATAAAGCAGTAGGAAAAGCTAGACTTGCAGGAGTTGATGTTACAAAGTGCTTCTTGATGGTAAGTGGAAGACTAAGCTCAGAGATGGTAGCAAAAGCAGTTATGCACCAAATACCGATTTTGGCATCTCGTACAGCCTCTACATGTAGAGGAGTAAATATAGCCGATAAATTTGGTTTAACTCTCATAGGTTTTGTAAGAGGTGAAAAGATGAATATTTACCGCAATCCAAGGAGAATTAATGTCTAGTTTAAAAGAGTTTATTGAAGAGTACTTAAATGAAAATGGAAAACTTGATTGTAAAGACGCTTATAAAATCTCAGCAAAGAGTAAAACTCCTATAGGAGAAGTTGGAAAGAGGGCTAAAGATATTGGTGTAAGAATTTCAGCTTGTGAGCTTGGTCAGTTTGGAAATTTAAAAGGTACTGGTGAATATACTCAAGAAGCTGAAAATAGACTAAAACCTTTTTTAGAGGATAAAAATAGGGTTACATGTAAAGATGCCCGTGCCCAAGCAGGTGGGATTGGACTTAAAAAAATTAGGGGAACTCTTAAAGAGAAAAAAATAGATGTCACATACTGTGAACTTGGTTGTTTTACAGAAAAAAAGCGCTCACGTTTGTACTTAAAAACAAAAACTTGGATAGAAAATGAGAGTGGAGAGCTTCTTTTTGGAAAAGGTAAAACAGAAGTTTTAGAGCTTATAGAATCAGAAGGCTCAATTGCAAAAGCTGCTGAGAAACTTGGTATGAACTATAAAAAAGCATGGACACATGTGAAGATATTGCAAAAAAACTTAGATGATGTTTTGGTGGAATCGCAAAAAGGAGGAGGAGCACAAGGCGGAAGTAGGCTTACACCTAAAGCTGATGAGTTCATAAGTAGTTATAAACAGTTACAAAAAGAGATAGAAGAGTATGCAAATGAGCGTTTTAAAGAGTTGTTTTTAAAACCACGTAATAAAAGAGAGAGAGAAAATTAGATGAAAAAATTAGTTTTGATGTTAGGGTTAGTAGCAACATTCGGTTTGGCTAAAGAGAATATTATGATTTTTCATGCGGGTAGTTTATCAGTTCCCTTTGGAGAGATAGAAAAAATATTTGAGGTAAAATATCCTCAGTATGACGTAAAAAGAGAACCAGCAGGAAGCAGAGCTTGTGCGAGAAAAATAACAGACATAGGAAAGCCTGCTGATGTTATGGCAAGTGCAGATTACAAAGTAATAGATAATTTAATGATACCAAAAGATGCAAAGTTTAATGCGCAGTTTGTGACAAATGAGATGGCTATAGCGTATACTGAAAAATCAAAGTATTCGGGTGAAATAAACGCAAAAAATTGGACAAAAATCTTTTTAAGAGATGGAGTAAAAGTAGGGCACTCAAACCCAAATATGGACCCTTGTGGTTATCGTTCAATACTTGTTACAAAATTAGCTGAAGATTTTTATAAAGAACCAAATTTTTATGATAAACTTTTTGGATATGGTGAGAGTTACTCAAATGGAGAAGAAAATACAAAAAAAGTCATTGTTCGCCCAAAAGAGACTGATTTGTTAGGTCTTATTGAGGCTGGAATGTATGATTATCTTTTTATCTATAAATCAGTGGCCCAGCAACATGGACTGAAGTATATAACTCTTCCACCAGAAGTATCTCTAAAGAGTGCAAATCTAAAAGAGCAGTATAAAAAAGCTACATTTAAAATCAATGGTAAAAAACCTGGAACTTGGATAACCAAAAAAGGTGCTCCTATGGTTTATGGTATAACTGTAGTACAAAATGATAAATCACCAACTACAAAAGATGGTGCAATTAAGTTTGTAAACTTTGTACTTTCAGCTGAAGGACAAGCTATAATGAAGAAAAATGGACAAGGCATTATCAGCCCTCCAGTAATCACAGGTGATGCGAGCATAATAGGAAAATAATGGATATTTTTGAAGTAGAAAATCTCTCATACAAATTGGGTGATTTTAAATTAGACAATATAAATTTTAAAGTAAACCAAGGGGAATATTTTGTTCTTCTTGGTCAAAGTGGGAGTGGCAAAACACTTCTTCTAGAGTCAATTGCAGGCTTTAATAACGTAGATGGAAAAATAAATTTTGAGGGGAAAGATATATCTAAACTGTCCCCAGAACATAGAGATGTAGGGTTTGTGTATCAAGACTTTGCACTTTTCCCTAATCTTAATGTGAGAGAAAATATAATGTTCTCAGGAAAGTATAAACACGTAGATAATCCAGAAGAGACTCTTTTGGATTTAGCTGATTTTTTAGGTCTTGTTCCACTTCTAAAAAGAGATATAGATAATCTTTCAGGAGGAGAGAGACAGAGAGTTGCGATTGCAAGAGCACTGTTTTCTAAACCAAAAATTTTACTACTTGATGAGCCTTTGAGTGCTATTGACCCTACTTTTAGAAACTCAATTATGAAATTTTTAAAAGACATACATAGAAAATATAACTTAACAACTATACATGTAACTCATAATTTTAGAGAAGCAAGTTATTTAGCCGATAGGATTGCCATTGTTATGAACGGGCAGATTAAACAGATTGGAGCTGCGGCTGATGTTTTAAATAATCCAGCCAATATAGAAGTAGCAAAGTTTTTAGGATTTAAAAATATACTTCCAAGTTCTATGATTGGCGATATAGAAGATAGGCTCTTTTCCGTGGATCCAAATGCTATACATGTAGGCAAATATAAAATCGATTGTGATTATGTATTTGGAGGTACTTTAGAGGAGTGTATGGGTATAGTTGACCACTATAAGATATTTGTTAACGTAGATGGAGGACAGTTTTTCGCAAAAATATTGAAAAGAGATTATCAAGGTTGCTATGCAGATAGAGGCGAAAGTATTTATATAGGGTTCAATAAAAAGGATGTATGTTACTTATGAAGCGAAATATATTTTTATATGTTATGATTATATTGGCATCTGTAGTTTTACTTTTTTTAGCAGTTCCTCTTTTAAATATGATATTTGGTAATGATTTGATGCTACTACTTGATACTTTGAAACAAAAAGATGTTGTAGGCTCTATATACTTGACAATGAAAGTATCTCTTTGGGCTATGATTTTTGTGCTCATAACTGGTCTTCCTTTGGCGTATATTATCGCTAGATACAACTTTTTTGGACGTTCTTTTATAGAGGCTTTGATTGATATTCCAATCATGATACCTCATACAGCAGCAGGTATTGCTTTGCTTATGGTTTTTGGAAGAGGAACTATATCTGAGACTTTTGAAGCTGTTGGAATTACTTTTATTGACACAGAGATGGGAATTATGGTGGCGATGATGTTTTTATCATCTACATTTTTGATAAATGGAGCAAAAGAGGGTTTTAAAAAAGTTGATGTAAAACTTGAAAAAGTTGCACGTACTTTAGGAGCAAATCCTATGCAAGTGTTTTTAAGAATCTCAATCCCAAATGCAAGAAAAGACATTATTAATGGAGCTTTGATGATGTGGGGAAGAGGGCTTGGAGAGTTTGGAGCTGTAATTATGCTTGCTTATCACCCAATGGTAGCACCTGTTCTTATTTACGATAGATTTACAAGTTATGGATTGAGTCACTCTGCACCAGTAGCAGCTATTATGATAATAATTTCTATCTTTATATTTTTAAGTGTAAGATTTGTAAATAATAGGTTAAAGTAGTATAATATCAAAAATCTTTTAAAGGATAAAAAATGTTTGTAAAACTAAATGATAGAGTCTATTTAAATACTAGTAGAATCACTAGAGTGAAGGTTGATGAAGTTCAAGATGGAATTAGAATTCGTTTTTATGAAGGCACAGCACAAGTTGCAAAGTCACATAAGTTCGCAACAGTCGAAGATGCTACTACTTGGATTAAGGAAAATATGAAATAAAAGGTAGTTAAAAACTACCTCTACATGTAAAGGCTCAAGGTTTGAGCAGACAATAATTTTCTATTAAAACTCTTGCTTAGAAGAGTTATCTGTCACACAATAAACAATAAAAAAGTACAAATAATGGAGATAACATGAAAATAGATTGCCGAGATTTAGCATGCCCAGAGCCAGTAATAAAGACAAAACAATCAATTGAGCTTTTAGATGATGATTCTATATTAGAGGTTTTAGTAAACTCAAATGCTTCTAAAGAAAACGTAATTAGATTTGCAAAAAATGAAGGGCTGAGTGTTAGTGATAAAATTAAAGAAGATGGTTCAGTTAAGATAACCATAGTAAAAGGTTTTGCATGTGAAGCTGCACCAACTAAAGATGAAAAGTTTTTAAACAAAGTTTTATTTTTAAAGGATGATAAAGTTGGGGATAATGAGTTAGGCAGTATGTTAATAGTTGGTTTTTTAAAGACTATTTTAGAGCTTCCAAGACTACCCAAAACTATACTGTGCGTAAACAAAGCAGTACTTTTAACAACAGAGGCAGAGGATTCTGACATAATTGAAATCTTAAAGATGTTAGAAAAAAAAGGAGTTGAGATATACTCTTGTGGCATCTGTTTAGAATTTTACAAGGTAAGTGATGATTTAAAAGTTGGAGTGGTAGGAAATGCCTATGGAACTGTTGAAGCACTATTAAATTCAGAAGGAACTATAACACTATAATGAATAATTCAAGCAAACTAACAAAGTACGTCAAAGCTGCAGGCTGAGCTGCTAAACTGGCTCCGGGTGAGCTTACAAAAGTGATTAGCACTCTTACATGTAGCGATGAAAATCTTTTAGTAGGAATTGACACAAGTGATGATGCAAGTGTTTATAAGATAGACGATACAAAAGCACTAGTTCAAACTGTAGATTATATAACTCCTGTTGTAGATGACCCTTATGTTTATGGTCAAATAGCAGCTGCAAACTCTCTTAGTGATATTTTTGCTATGGGGGCAGATGTAACTACCGCATTGAATCTGGTTGGCTTTGATGGTTGCAATCACCCTAAAGAAGTTTTAGGTGAGATTTTGCAAGGTGGATTAAGCAAAGTAAAAGAGTGTGGCGGACTTTTAGTTGGCGGTCATACTATAGAAACACCTGAGATGACTTACGGACTTAGTGTTTGTGGTTTTATTCATCCTGATAAAATATATAGAAACAATACCCCTAGAGTTGGTGATGTTCTTATTTTGACAAAGCCTATTGGAATGGGTGTTTTAACAACAGCAATCAAGGTTGATATGTTAGATGAAAAAGTAGTCGTAAAAACAGCAGATATATTGGCCCAACTTAACTATAAAGCTTCGGTTATCATGCGTGAGTTTGATGTGAGTGCTTGTACAGATGTGACTGGTTTTGGTCTTGCTGGGCATGCGTATGAGATGAGTGCAAAAAATGTTACTTTGGAGTTTGATTTTGATGCAGTTCCTATTATTGAAGAAGCAATAGAGTTGGCAAATATGGGAATAATCCCAGCTGGCACATATAACAACAAAGAGTACGTTTCTTTACATGTAGAAGCTAAAAAAGAACATAAAAATGAAATATTTTTCTATGATGCACAGACTTCTGGCGGGCTTTTGATAGCTGTTCGAGAGTGTGAAGCATCAAGGTTAGTAAAAAGACTTAAAAATATAGGTTATGAATATAGCTCCATAGTCGCTTGCGTAAAAGAGTTTAGTGGTAAAAGTTTAGCATTGATATAGATTTAAGTGATAAAATAGTAACATATTTTAAGGAGTTGTTATGTTTCGTATTATATTTATGATATTTTTATTATTTACGTTTATCTTTGCACAAGATGTCGCTATAGTAAAGAAAGTTTCTGGCGAAGTTTTTGCTAAAAGATTAAAAGACATAGAAAAACTCTCTATGGGAAGTAAAATTCAAGAGAAAGATATAATAATTACAAAAACCAGTAGTAATATAGGTCTTATATTTGAAGATGGGACCATCGTATCTCTTGGTGAAAATAGTGTTTTATCTATAAATAAGTATATATTTAGACCATCACAAAAAGAGTTCATGTTTGATGTAGATATGTCAAAAGGATTAGTTACATTTGAATCAGGCAAGATAGGAAAACTTGCACCTGAAGCAGTAAAGTTTAGAATTCCAGAAGGTACTATAGGTATTCGTGGTACTAAATTTTATGTAGAGGTGAAGTAATGGAAGTTGTAGTAATTGCTACATGGGCAATTATGTTTATAGCCTCTATTGTGAACAGTGGAACAGCTACTACCACTGTAGTTTTAGCAGATAATGGGAAAGAACAAAATGCAATCGTAATTCAGACTGATGTGGGAGAAACAACTATAGATAAAGTGGGACAGTATGTTAATTTATCTTCAAAAAATGAAGCTCCAAGTGAGATTAAAACGATGTCGCAAAAAGAGATAGATAAAAAATTCAAAAGCGCTATAGAAGCAACC
>CAZHBU010000025.1:0-1704 GCA_964530865.1 uncultured Sulfurospirillum sp. | reverse complement strand
AAACCTATAAATATAAACCTATATTTTAAAAATAATTCTAATGAATTAACAGAAGTATCAAAAGAGAAATTACCATACATATTGGCACAGATTCAACAAAGAATACCTTGTGATGTCAATATTATAGGTCATACAGATACAAAAGGTAAAGCATCATACAATGAAGTACTAGCTTTAGAAAGAGCCAAGTATGTAAAAACATGGCTACTCTCTTCAAATGTTGATTTAAATAATCTGAAAACAAAATCTTATGGAGAGAGTGATCTACTTGTTCCAACACAAGACAATGTAGTAGAGGCAAAGAATCGTCGCGTAGAGATATTTATCAAATAGCTATGAAATATACAAAACTGTTTTTAGGACTTTTTCTCTTAGTGGCACTTAACTTGTTTTTATTGAAAAATGGCGTGATAGAGTATTTTGATTATAAGATGTATGATATTATAAATAAAATAGCATATGAAGATGGGCAAACCTTAAAGAGTTCAGTAGTAGTAGTTGACATAGATGAAAAAAGCTTAGAGTATCTTGGGCAGTGGCCTTGGTCTAGAATGGTTTTGGCACAGTTAATTACCTCTATAGATAGGGCAAATCCTTCGTCTATAGCTTTAGATGTAATATTCCCTGAAGCTGATAAAACTTCTCCTTCAGAAATAGTAAAGTTTTACAAAAGATATTTTGATAAAAATATTGTGATAAGTGGTCTTTCAAAAAGTTATTTTAACAATGATAAGATTTTTGCTACCGCAATTCAAAAATCAAAATCAATTTTATCAGTATACCTTAGTAATGAAGATATAAAAGAGACTATGTGTAGGATTCCTAAGCAACTTTTAGAGATGAAAGATAGCTCCAACATAACATATGAATCAAAAAATATTTTATGTAATATAGACGTATTACAGAAAATGAGTTTAAATATAGGGTTTATAAATGCTGTTCAAGATAAAGATGGGATTTTTAGAAGGTTACCTTTATTTATGAAGTATAAAGACAGATTCATTCCTACGTTGGGTCTTTCTGCACTTATGAGTATTGATAAAGCTATCGTCGATAAAGAAAATCTTTTTATTATGGGGCATGGTATAAAAATGGGGGAAAGTGGAAATGTTCTCTTGAATTTTTATGATAGTAGTTGGTATAAAAAAGTATCAGCTGTAGATGTTCTTTTAGGTAAAGTAAATAAAAATATTTTAAAAGGTAAATTTGTATTTATAGGAACTTCTGCTGTAGGTTTACATGACAAATATATAGTTTCGTCATCAAAAATTATATCTGCTATAGATGTTCATACTACATTGATTGACAATATTTTAAATGAACATTTAAGATATGAATCAGAAGAGATGAAAAATATAAACTTAGGTTTATCTATTTTGATACTTTTTATCTTGTTATATTATATGCAACAAAAAAAGCAGATTGAGATGATGTTTATTTTTGTTTTCACTGTATCTTTCTATAGTTTATTTTCAATTTTTATGTTTTTTAATAATATCTATATCTCTTTGGCATATTTTTTGGTTCCTTTAGGGGTTGGATTTTTTATGTTGAATATGATTTTAATAATAAAAAATTATCAAGATAAAAAGTTGTTTAACAAAGAGTTGTCAAGAGCTCGTTCTTCTGCCATAGATAGTATGGCTTTAGTAGTGGAAAGCAGAGATACTGAAACAGGTGCACATATTAAAAGGACAAAAGAGT
>CAZHBU010000024.1:0-29027 GCA_964530865.1 uncultured Sulfurospirillum sp. | reverse complement strand
GTTATGCAAGAAGTCTATTATATAGTTTCCAAATAACGCATAAGTAACAAAAAGATTGCTAATTTAAGAAAATTTTTATATAATAAATTTATTAGGAGAAGTCAAATGAAAATTATCTGTGCAAATTGTTTAACAATAAACAACGTTCCCCAAAAGGATACTTATAAAAAAGTAAACTGTGGAAACTGCAAAGAGTCCCTTTTAGAAAACAAAATCATAAATGCTAATGCAGACAATATAGATAAAATTCTAAGCCATTCAGACATACCTGTCATAGTGGATTTTTGGGCACCTTGGTGTGGTCCTTGTAAATCTTTTGCACCAGTTTTTAGTGAAGTCTCAAAAGAGTTTCCACTAAAAGTACTATTTGTAAAAATTGACACCCAAAGTGAGCAATTTTTAGGCTCAAGGTTTAAGATAAGAAGTATACCAACTTTAGCAGTGTTTAAAGAAGAAAAAGAGATACAAAGAGTCTCTGGATCAATGAATAGAGACTCATTTGAAAATTTTGTTAGAAAGTTTATCTAACAGATAACTACTGACTTTATCTGGGTGTACTCCTCTTCAAGAGCATATTTTGGTCCCTCTTTACCTATACCACTCTCTTTAAAACCACCATATGGCTGTATGTCAAAACGCAGAGTTGGTATATCATTTATGACTATTCCTCCTGCATTTAACTCATCAATTGCACGTTTACATGTAGACATATCATTTGAAAAAATTGAGTATTGAAGACCATAAGGCGAATTGTTCATCTTACTCTTTGCTTCATCAAAATCTTCTACTTTTATGAGAGAAACTATAGGAGAAAAAACCTCTTCACAGACTATATTCATCTCTTCTGTAACATTTGTCATGATGGTTGGAGAGAACATCAACTCTTTACATGTAGAGCCATAAAACAGAGTTGCACCTTCATCTTTTGCATTTTGTATCCAACTTTTTGCTTGGTCTACTGCTTTTTGGTTTATCATAGGACCTATAAAAGTTTTATTATCATATGGACTTCCTACATGTAAAGCTTTTGTCTGCTCTTTTAGCTCACTTGCAAACTCATCATAAACCTCTTTATTGACATAGATTCTTTGAAGAGATATACAGACTTGCCCAGAGTTTATGAATGCTCCTAATGCACACTTTGAGGCTGCTAGTTTTATGTCACTACTACTGTCTATATAAGTCGCCGCGTTTCCACCGAGCTCTAAAGCGAGTTTTTTAATACCTGCTTTACTTGTTATCTCTCGTCCTACTGGGACACTTCCTGTAAAGCTTATGACTCTTGAGATTGGACTTTTAACAAGCGCATCGTTTACTCCCTTGCCACTATAAACAATACTAAGTGCATCTTTGCATGCAAACTCACTCTGTATAAAAAGCTTTGCAAACTTAAAAGCTGTCAAAGGAGCTGAGCTTGTTGGTTTTAAAACTACTGCATTTCCAGCGACAAGTGCAGGAGCTATTTTATGCGCTACAAGATTGAGTGGAAAGTTAAAAGGTGTAATAGCAAGAACAACTCCTACTGGAATACGTTTATAAAAAGCCAAAGTCTCTTTTCCACTTGGCATCGCAGTTGTATCAAAAGTTTCCCCATGCAAGTTCATCATGGCACTTGCTGAGAGTTTTATAGTCTCAATTGCACGACTAACTTCAACACGAGAAAACTGTATCGGTTTTCCTACTTCATCTGTTATGGTTTGAGCCATATCTTCTCTGTTTTCTTCAAGTTTTTTTGCTACATCTAAAAGCCAATTTACTCTTACATGTAGAGGAGTTTTTTTAGTAATTTCTGAGCTTGCTTGAGCTATTTCTAAAGCTTTTAAGGCATCGTCTTCGCAACATACTGCTACTTTTGAAGCAACTCTTCCAT
This sequence comes from uncultured Sulfurospirillum sp., assembly GCA_964530865.1. Classification (GTDB taxonomy): domain Bacteria; phylum Campylobacterota; class Campylobacteria; order Campylobacterales; family Sulfurospirillaceae; genus Sulfurospirillum_A. The sequence continues at coordinate 27,157 of CAZHBU010000024.1, read as the reverse complement.
CATATGGACTAAGCACATTTTTATACTGTTTTGCTTCTTTACATGTAGAACCTAAATATATATCTGCTTGCATAAAAACTCCAATTAATCATTATTTTGATAACATTATAGCTACTTACAAATTAGGAATATATAATGGAAAAAGCTAAATACATCTGGATGGATGGAAAACTAACTCCTTGGGATGAAGCTAATGTTCACGTTCTTACGCACACTCTTCACTATGGAAATGGTGTTTTTGAAGGAACTCGTGCCTATATGACAGATGCGGGTTTGGCTATTTTTAAACTTGAAGAGCATACAAAAAGACTTTTAAACTCTGCAAAAATAACTATGATAAAACCAAACTATACGCATGAAGAGTTAAAACAGGCTCAACTTGAGATACTTAGAGTAAATGATTTTAAATCAAATGTATATCTGAGACCTCTTATCTATGTTGGTTATGGCTCGCTAAAAGTTCATCATATTGACATTCCTGTTCACACTGCAATTGCAGCTTTTGAGTGGGGAAGTTACCTTGGCGATGAGGGTTTGGCAAATGGAATTAGAGTAAAAATTTCATCTTTTGCTAGAAACTCTGTTGGTTCTACTATGGGAAAAGCAAAAGCAGTTGCAAACTACTTGAACTCGCAAATGGCAAAGTATGAAGCGATGGAAGCTGGCTATGAAGAGGCTCTGTTACTTGATAGTGATGGTTTTATAGCTGAGGGTAGCGGAGAGTGCTTTTTTATTGTTAGAGATGGTGTTTTAATCTCACCTCCTAATGATAATTCGCTTGAAAGCATTACTCAAGGCATGGTTATTGAACTAGCTCTCGAGGTGGGCATAAAAGTTGAAAGACGAAGAGTAACTAGAGATGAAGTCTACATTGCTGATGAAGCTTTTTTTACTGGAACTGCTGCGGAAGTAACTCCGATAAAAGATATAGATAACAGAGTCATTGGAAATGGACAAAGAGGAGAACTAACAGCAAAACTTCAAGCTGCTTATTTTGATGTAGTTTACGGAAGAAACCCTAAATATAAGCACCTATTGACATTTGTTTAAGTTGTATTTATCATTAAGATGGTAGAATATATGAAATTTTATTAAGGACAAAAAATATGCCCGCAGATTTGAATGATTATTTCAAAAAGAAAAATGGTGGAAATGGTAATAGTGGTGGTGGAAACAACGGAGGTGGAGGTGACAGACGTCCTCCAAATCTTAACATAGAGCCGCCAGAGTTTTTTAAAAACCTAGGGAAAAAAGCTGGTTTTATTTACGCTATTATAGGTGTTATAGTTCTTTTAGTTATCGCTAAACCATTTGTTGTTATCAACTCTGGTGAAGTTGGAATTAAAGCAACAACAGGTAAATTTGAACCAATTGCAATGCAACCTGGATTTCATCTGTTTATACCGTTTGTTCAAAAAGTTTTTGTAGTAGATACAAGAGTAAGAATAATGAACTTTACATCAAGTGAAGATTTATCTGCTGTTAACCAAAGAGGTGCAGGCATTCAAACAAACAATGCAATTACAGTACTTGATAACCGTGGTCTTCCTGTTTCTATTGACCTAACAGTTCAATATAAACTTGACCCAGATGCTGCTCCTCAAACAATGGCAACATGGGGTATGGCCTGGGAAGATAAAATCATAAGCCCAGTTGTAAGAGATGTTGTAAGAAGTGTTGTAGGAAAGTTTACGGCTGAGACTCTACCTCAAATGAGAAATGAAATAGCTGTTAAAATAGAAGATGGTATAAGAAAGAATATAGACGCACAACCAGGAAATCCTGTACAACTTCTAACAGTTCAAATGAGAGAAATTATACTTCCAACAAAGATTCAAGATCAAATTGAAAAAGTTCAAGTAGCAAAACAAGAAGCTGAGAGAACTAGATATGAGGTTGAAAGATCAAAACAAGAAGCACTTAAAGTTGCAGCTATCGCTGAAGGTGCAGCAAGAGCTAGAGAGATTCAAGCACAAGGTCAAGCAAATGCTGTTAAGATTGAAGCAGATGCTAATTCTTATGCCAATATAGAGATATCAAAAAGTATAACAAAACAACTTCTTGCTTTAAAGCAAATCGAAATTCAAGGTAAATTTAACGAAGCACTTAAAGTAAACAAAGATGCTAAGATATTTTTAACACCTGGTGGTGCTGTTCCAAACATTTGGGTTGATACTAAAAATACTCAAAAGACAACTTCAATAACAAAATGATAGAAAATATAGACTGGTCAAAACAAAACTTGATTCCTGCCATAGTGCAGGAGTCGAGCTCAAACAAAGTTCTTATGCTTGCGTACATGAACAAAGAAGCTATTGAGCTTACACTCTCTACAAACTTAGCACACTACTACTCAAGAAGCAGAAAGAAAATGTGGAAAAAGGGTGAGAGTAGTGGTAATTTACAACACGTAAAAGAGATATATCTTGATTGCGATTTAGATACTATTTTGTTAAAAGTGACTCAAGAGGGAGGGTGTGCTTGTCATACAGGCCGTGAATCTTGCTTTTTTAATAGAGTAGACATTGATGAAAAACCTAGTGAAATTATACAAAATATAGATTATAGTGTTACAGATAAACTATATCATACAATTCAAGAGCGTAAACTTGCTGATCCAAAAACATCTTATGTTGCCTCTCTATTTGAAAAAGGGGATAACTCTATACTTAAAAAAGTAGTTGAAGAAGCTGGAGAATTTAGTTTTGCAATAAAAGACAATGATGAAAAAGAGATAGTATATGAAGCAGCTGATTTGGCTTTTCATACACTTGTTGCCCTAGCTCATAAAAATATAAACCCAGATTTAGTAAAACAAGAGTTAGAACGAAGATTTGGATTAAGTGGCATAGAAGAGAAAAACTCAAGGAACAAATAGTGTCAAAATTAGATACTTTCAAAGCCTATATTTTAAACTATATTCATCACTTTAGTATGTATGATTATGTTGCGTATGCTTGGTTGATTCTTATCTTTTTTGTTACTATTTTACTGGCAATCATGGTTGCTAAAAAAAGCCCATTATTTTCCATCTTGATACTCTTGATATCACTTACACTTCTGTTTGCAGGACCTTTTGTACTAAAACATTATCTTGATAAGTTTATCCGACCAACTTCAAGCAAAACCTTAGAAGTTAAAAAACTAACTTTTTCAGATACTTTAATCATAAATGGTTCTGTTACTAACCTATCAAAAAAAAGTTATTCTACATGTAAAATAAATGTCGCTGTAATTAAAAGTTCTAAAAGTGATATACAAAACTTTGTAAACCAGCTAAAGCCATTGTTAAAACAGACGATATCTATAAATAAACCTATAGAGATAAATGTAACCAAAGAGTTTAGAGCTGTTTTTAATAACTACACATACTCTAAAGATGTAAATATCTCTATAAAATCAGAGTGTTACTAAGGAAAACTGTTGGCTTATTTTACTATTTTGCATTGGATTACACTACTTATACTACTTGTTATTTTTGTACTTTTTAGTATAATTGCTCTAAAGCAGACAAGTAAAAAACTGCTTATTTCAATGCTTTTTTCAAACTTTATTGTTATCACTATGATAGCTATACTTGCTATGTTTGTTTTAGACAAATACACAAAAATTGCAAAACTTGAGAGTATGACTCAAAAACGTATCCTTATGACAGAAACTCTTACGCTATCAGGAAAGATAAGAAATATTGGAAATTTTAGTATTGGAAAATGTAAATTAGAGGTCAAACTTGTCAACAATGCAATGAGTGGTGGTGATGTAAGTGGCTCTAAAATATTTTCTCCATCGGGACTTAGTTTTTTCTCTTTAAAAAAGAAAAATGATAAACCCTCAACGGTGATAAATGAATTTGTCATAGCAAAAAACTTTAAAAAAGGAGAACTTAAAAACTTCTCAGTAGCTATGCGCTATCCTCCATACTTTCAAAAACCATTTATGAACTATAAGCTCCACTGCCACTAATATATATAGCCCTCTTCTTTAAAAGCTTTTTTTATATTGTACATCTGCTTATGTTTGTCATTGCACCATAAAGGGGAAAGTAGACTATCGTCACTGATTCCAGCAGTTACTCTTTGAATCATCATCTCAGCAGGTACCATTCTTATAGTTTTTACCAAAGTGTCTATATATAACTCTTCACTTATAGGTGTGAATTTTCCACTTTTAAAATCATTTGCTAAAGCTGTTTTTTTAACAACATACAGTGGATGAATTTTAATAGATTCAACTTCCAAGTCAATAGCAGCTTGAACACTATTTAGCATCATCTCTTGAGTTTCGTCAGGAAGTCCAAATATAAGATGTACACAAACTTTAAGACCATAATTTCTTGTCTTTTCTATCTGTGCCATAACCTCTTCTATTTTCTCTGCTCTATTGATTCTCTCTAGTGTTTTATTATCGGTAGATTGAATGCCATACTCTATCCAAACCTCCTTTGTCTTAGATTTTTGACTTAAATACTCTAAAAGTTTATCCTCAACGCAATCCGCACGAGTTCCTATACTTATACCTATGGTATCTTCTAACTCAAAAGCTTTATCATATAAAGTCTTTAGTGTATCAAATGGTGCATATGTGTTTGTGAATGATTGAAAATATACTAAAAACTTTTTTGCATTAAATTTTTTAGAAAGTTTGATTTTTGTTTGATTAAATTGAGATTCAAGTTGCACTAACTGGGAAGATAAAAAAGGATTAGTTTTAGAGTTTATACTAAGTGAAATACCCTTCGTTTTTTGCACTCCAAGATTTGGACTAAATGATTCATTTTCACAAAAAACACAACCACCATGAGATTTACTCCCATCTATATTTGGACAAGTAAATCCAAGCATAGAGATGGGAGTTTTATATATATTTACACCATATTTTTTACGAAAATATCTTCCCGCCGTCAAAATCTCCTGCATTATTTAATAAAATAATTTCCATCAAAACTTACAAGTGAATAGTTTGTATTATCACCAAGACTCTTTTTAAGTGCTTTTATACTCAAAAAATCCAGAGAATCAGCCTCAACATAATCTTTTACCTCTTCAATGCTATAGTTTGCACTTATAAGCTCTTTATAGCTTGGAGTGTCTATACCATAACGACAAGGGTGTTCTATTGTTGGGGATGCTATACGCATATGTACCTCACTAGCCCCTGCCTCTTTTAAAATTCTTATGATCCTTTTTGCAGTTGTTCCTCTAACTATACTATCATCAATAACAACTATTTTTTTACCCTTCAAAAGTGAGCCTATAGGTGAAAGTTTCAGTTTCACTTTCATATCACGTCTCTCTTGTGTTGGCTCTATAAAAGTTCTTCCAACATAGTGGTTTCTTACAATTCCCATATCAAATGGTATGCCACTCTCTTCAGCGTAACCTAAAGCTGCACTTACTCCACTATCTGGCACTGGTATAACCAAATCAGCATCTACTTTTTGTTCTCTTGCTAATGCTCTTCCCATCTCTTTTCTAACAGCATATACATTTTTACCTTCTATGTCACTATCAGGTCTTGCAAAGTAGATATACTCGAATGCACAAATATGTGGATCTGGCTCAAAAAGTTGAATAGACTTGTACTCATCACAACCTTTTTCAAAGATTATCATCTCGCCAGGTTTTATATCTCTAACAAACGTAGCCCCAACTAAATCAAAAGCACAAGTTTCACTAGAAACTATGTATCCGCCATCTTTAAGACGACCAAGACTAAATGGACGAACACCATACCTATCTCTTATAGCAAACATTTTTGTTCGACTCTGAATACAGAAACAATAAGCTCCTTTTACAACTTCTAAAGCTTCAATAATTCTATCTTTAAGTCTATTTTTTTGACTTCTTGCTATTAGATGAATAATATTTTCCGTATCCATATCGGATTGAAAAATTGCACCTTGTTCTATGAGTGAGCTTCTGACTTCATTTTTGTTTATCAAGTTCCCATTGTGCACAACTGAAATTTCACCTAATTGATATGCAGCATATACTGGCTGAGCATCCCAAGTTGACTCTTTTCCTGCCGTTGAGTATCTGTTATGACCTACTGCCATATGTCCTTTTAGTTTTCCAAGTGCTGTCTCATCAAAAACGTCAGTCACTAAACCTCTTTTTTTAACAGTGGTTATATTTTTACCATCACTTGTACTTATTCCTGTTGCTTCTTGCCCACGATGTTGCATAGCAAAAAGAGCATAATAAGCTACTCTTGATGCCTCACTGTTACCAAAAACCCCGACTATTGCACACATATTTAACTAACCTTAGTTATTAATTTAAACCCAAACAGTCACTTATATGATAAAGACCATTTGGCTGATTCACTATCCACTTTGTAGCTCTAATAGCACCTTTTGCAAAAGTATCTCTACTTGTTGCAGTATGATTTAGTTCTATAAACTCGCCATCATTATAAAATCCAACGGTATGACGACCTACTATATCTCCACCTCTTAGAGCCATGATAGCAATCTCGTCTTTGCTTCTCTCTCCAATAAGCCCATTTCTTCCACTTACTCTAACATCATCAAGCATAAGCCCACGACCACGAGCTGCATGTTCACCAAATGTGATAGCTGTTCCACTTGGAGCATCTTTTTTGTATCTGTGGTGTTGTTCTACTATCTCTATATCAAAATCACTTAAACTCTTTGAAGCAAGTTCAACTAGTTTATTCATAACAGCTACGCCTAAAGACATATTTGTTGAGTAAAGAATTGGCATTTTTGTACTTGCCTCTTCTAAAAGATTTAGTTGATGCGGACTTAGTCCAGTTGTTCCTATAACTAAAGGTGTAGGGTCAACCAAAGCAGCTTCCAAAAGAGCTTCTGTTCCAACTGCAATAGTAAAATCTATAACAACATCGCTTTTTTGTAAAAGAGTAGCTGCCTCATTTGTAACCTCAATATCTTCTGGAAGAGTGAAATTAAACTCTTCTATTGCATGAAGCATATATGGACGTGCCGCTTCCTCTTTGTTTAAATTCTCTATTAAAAGTCTTCCTACTCTACCAGTTGAACCATGTATCCCAACATTTAACATTTATTGCCTTTTAAAATTAATTAGTCGTTTATATATTCTATTGCTTGTATTCCTGCTATTGCACCATCACCTGCTGCACTAACTACTTGCTTTGGAGCATCAATTCTTATATCTCCAGCTGCAAACAAACCTTTTACTGAAGTTTTCATCTTCAAATCTACTATAACATTTCCATTTTTATCTAACGCGCAAAGCTCACTTCCATCTTCTTGTTTCAAGATTTGGTTATTTACATTCATGCCAACAAAAACAAAAATTCCTGGAACTTCTAAAGTTCTCTCTTTTCCATCTTTATCTGCTACTTTAACTCCTGTAACTCCCATCATATCACCAACAATCTCTTTTACACTAGAGTTTAAAACTAGTTCTATATTCTCTCTGTTTTTTACTTTTTCTACACTTACTGGTGAAGCTCTAAAAGTATCTCGTCTATGGATTAAATAAACTTTTGAACAAATGTTTGCAAGGTAAAGTGCCTCTTCAAGTGCTGTATCACCACCACCTAAAACTGCAACTTCCTTGTTCTTGTAAAAAAATCCATCACAAGTAGCACAAGTACTAACACCTTTTCCAAAAAGCTTATCTTCACCTTCAATTCCTGCACGCCTTGGAGTACTTCCAGTTGAAATGAGAACACTCTTAGCTTCTACCATTTCGCCACCTAGAAGAGCGATTTTAAAATTATCACCATCTTTACTAACACGGCTTACTTCTTCCATGCGGTGTTTCATTCCAAATCTCATACACTGCTCTGGCCATGGCTCCATAAGTTCCATACCAGTCACTTCATGAGCAACCCCAGGGTAGTTTTCTATCTCACTACTTCCTGTGATTTGTCCACCAGGAAGTCCTTTTTCAAACATAACTACATCTTTAAGTCCACCACGAGTTGCATAAAGTCCAGCAGTAAGTCCAGCAGGCCCTCCACCGATGATTGCTAAATCTAACATCTAATTTCTCCTTTTTCAAGGAACAAAGTCCCTCAAAAATTCCTCTCACTAAAGTTTTCACTTTGTAAAGAAACTTTTTTATTTAAATTTTTTAACTCAAGTTACTCTATAACTTCAATTAAACTATCTTGTTTAAAATTTGAGCCCTTAAATCTTTTAAGTCTAAAAGCACTTGGAAGCTCATATACGTTGAATCGTTGAATCACTTGAAGCAGTGTATTCATACCAGCTCCTATATATAAAACCTCTCCCTCTTCACCTCTTTTTTGTTGGAACATATCTATAACAACTATAGGATTTTCTTTGGTTATTTTACCTAAAATAGTATTAAAATCTTGCATGTTTGAGCTGTAAACTACTACAGTAAATTTATCATATGTTGGATTAAAAATATCAGTTTTAGTATAAAATATTGATTTGGAAAAGTCTATAAACTTATACTCTGAGTAACGATAGTTTGAGTACGCAAAGGCGGCAGCAATCATAGCTGCGCCGAAAAAAGAAGCAAAAACGAGGGAGAACTGACCTCTCCCTCTACCTAGTTTCATATATTATAATGAATTAATTTTATCAGCTAAAACTTGCTTAGATGAAGCTCCAACCATCTGGTCTACTAGCTCACCATCTTTGAAAAACAAGATTGTAGGGATTGATCTGATGCCATATTTTACTGCAACATCTTGCTCTTCGTCTGTATTTACTTTACAGATTTTAGCTTTTCCATCAAAATCTTCAGCCAACTCTTCAATTACAGGTGCAAGCATGCGACAAGGTCCACACCATGGAGCCCAAAAATCTACTAATGCTACGCCTTCTTTGATTGACTCATCAAAATTTGATGCTGTTAAATCTAAATATTTTCCCATTATTTTCTCCTATTATTATTTATGTGTGATTATACACCTTATAACTTTAAACTTTCCATAGTAGACAATATTACTCCTAATAGCTGAGATTTTTTAAAAATTTAGATACAATAACTGTAAAATAGAAGGTCTTATATATGCCAAAAAGATGTCAATGGGTTAATCTCAAAAATGACTTATACATACATTATCATGATGAAGAGTGGGGAGTGCCTGTTTATGATGACGTAAAACTCTTTGAAATGTTAATTCTTGAGGGTGCTCAGGCTGGATTGTCTTGGGAAACTGTTTTAAACAAACGAGAAAATTACAAAAAAGCATTTGACAATTTTAATCCCAAAATAGTTGCATTATATGGTGAAAAAAAAGAGGCCATACTGCTTCAAAATGAAGGTATCATTAGAAACAAACTAAAAATAAAATCAACCATAAAAAATGCTAAGGTATTCTTGCAAATACAAAAAGAGTTTGGTAATTTTAGCGATTATATTTGGAAATTTACTGAGTTTAAAGTAGTTAAAAATAGATTTGAAGCTTTGTCTGATTTACCTTCAAAAACAGACTTATCAGATAAAATCTCGAAAGATTTAAAAAAAAGAGGTATGAATTTTGTTGGCTCAACAATCATCTATGCATATCTACAAGCTATAGGTATTGTCAATGATCACCAAGTATCTTGTTTTAAATTCAATCAATAACTAATATTTTCTACTATCTCTATTGTAGTATCACTAAGTAGTAGAGCATCTATCTGAAAATCTAAATCAATATCTTTTTTATACATGTAGTAATCTATAGTTTTTATGATTTTTTGGAGTTTTTTTGGAGTTATTCTTCCTATTGGATCATATTTTTTCGAGTATTTTACCTCGAAAAAATGTAATATATTATTTTTTGAGGCCACTATATCTATCTCACCAAAACGGGAGTGGAAGTTTCGCTCAAATATAGAGTATCCAATATCTATCAGATACTCTGTTGCTTTGTCTTCTGCTTTTAGTCCTACATGTAGACTAATCTTCAATCCTAATCATAACTGGTTTTTCTTTACATGTAGAGAGTTTTTCAAGAGTTTTCATAGCATTTTGAATATTAATCTCTTTGCACTTATGTGTAGAAAAAAGTAGTGTTGCACAACTTGTATCTTTTTTATCAGGTTTTTGCAAAAAGCTGTCTACTGATATGCCAAAATCTCCAAGTATTGCAGTTATTTTAGTTAAAACTCCTATCTCGTCGAGGACTTTTACTCTCATATAGTACTTTGTTTCTATTTCATCAGGACTTAAAAGTGTAAAACCTCCACCCTCTAAATCTCTTTTAAATCCAAGCATTGGTGAGCTTTGTCCAACTCTAGCAATGTCTATTAAGTCTGCTATAACAGCACTTGCCGTTGCATCTCCACCGGCTCCTGGTCCATAATACATAGTTTCACCAACCCTATCTCCAATAACACTAATACCATTCATAACGTCATCTACTTTTGCTATCATTTGTGAGCTTGGAACGAGTGCTGCATGAGCACGAAGCTCTACTTTTTTATTTGGACATTTTTTTGCTATTGTTAAGTGTTTAATGTTATAACCAAACTCTTTTGCAAAAAAGATATCTTCGCTATTTATATTTTCTATTCCCTCAATGAGTATATCTTCAGGATTTGCATGAATCCCATAAGCAATACTTGCTAAAATAAGAAGTTTATGAGCTGCATCAAATCCCCCCACATCAAAAGTAGGGTCAGCCTCAGCATATCCAAGCTTTTGTGCTTCATCTAAAACATCTTTAAACTCTACATTTTCATTCATCATCTTTGTCAAGATAAAGTTACAAGTTCCATTCATAATGCCTTTTATAGACTCAATATGATTTGCACCTAAACCCTCTCTTAAAGCTTTAATAATGGGAATACCGCCTGCAACACTAGCCTCAAAGCCAATAGCTAGACTTCCAGCAATCTCTTGTAAAGCGTAACGGTGATAAGCTAGTAATGCTTTATTTGCGGTTACTACTGACTTTCCATTTTCAAGTGCTTTTTTTACAACTTTAAAAGGTTCATCAACACCACCCATAAGCTCAATTACTACATCAATTTCATCATTTTCTAAAACATCATCTATATTGTCACTAAGAGTTAAATCAACACCTCTATCACGATATATATCTCTTACAATTCCCATTACAGGAACTATTTTTTTACCACATCTTGCTTCAATTATATCGCTATTTTCTTTCAATATATTTGCTACACTTGCACCTACTGTGCCTACACCTATGATTCCTACTTTTAACATCAGTTTTATTTCTCCAAACTCTTTAAATACTTTTTTAAATTCTTCGCTGCTTGGCGGATTCTATTTTCATTCTCTATTAGAGCAATTCGTACATACCCTTCGCCACCTTCACCAAAACCTATTCCGGGACTTACTGCGATTTTTGCTTCGGTTAATAATTGCTTGGCAAATCTCATGCTGCCCAAGTGCATGGCAACCTCAGGGATTTTTGCCCAAATAAACATGCTTGCATTTGGCTTATCTATCGTCCAACCAGCATTTTCAAAACTCTCGAGAAGAACATCTCTTCTTTTTTGGTAAGTATCTATTATCTCATCAACGCACTCTTGTGGACCATCTAGTGCTACTGTTGAAGCCACTTGAATTGGGGTAAACATACCATAATCAAACCACGACTTTATCTTTTGAAGAGCGTTTATTAGCTTTTGATTTCCAACTATAAATCCAACTCTCCAACCAGCCATAGAGTAACTTTTTGAAAGCGTATAACTCTCTACTGCAACATCTTTTGCACCCTCAACCTCTAAAATTGAAGGAGTTTTATAACCATCAAATGTCAAATCAGCATAAGCAATATCACTTATAATATAAAATCTCTCTTTTTTAGCATATGCCACTAACTCTTCATAAAAACTCTTCTCAACCGTTACTGTTGTTGGGTTATGAGGAAAGTTTACTACTACAAACTTCGGCTTTGGAACAGACTCTGCAAAAGCTTTTTTTAGATTTTTAAAAAATACTTCAGTATCTAACTCATACTTCTCATTCCACTCTAAGCCCATCTTATGAACATTGCCACCAGCAATGATAAAAGCGTGTGAGTGAATCGGATATGCAGGATCTGGAACAACTGCCACATCACCAGGGTTCGTAATAGCTTGCACTAAGTGAACATAACCCTCTTTACTACCTAAGGTCGCAACAGCTTCACGATCAGGATCTATATCAACCCCATACTTTCTACTGTACCATTTGCATATCGCCAAACGAAGTTTATAGATACCTTTACTTGCACTATAACCATGTGTTTTATCTTTATTTGCTGACTCTATTAACTTGTCTACTATGTGTTGTGGAGTTCTACTATCTGGGTTTCCCATTGAGAAATCTATGATGTCCTCACCAGCTCTTCTGGCATTTAGTTTAATCTCATTTATCTCTGCAAAAACATAATTTGGTAATCTTTCTATTGTATTAAACCGTATTTCGTCGAACATGTTATCTCCCTATCAGGTATATTGAAATACCTCGTTTTATATTATCAAGTGTATACAAGTCTGATATTTTCACATACTTTGCATCTATTGGTATCTTTATTTTTAATCTATTGGTTGGACTCTTTTTTTTATAATCTTTCACTATATGTAATTTATCATCATAAAAAACTATACTTGGATGCCATTTATCTACTAACTTTGAAGCGAAAGATATAGTTTTCATATCTTCTACCTCTATCCAATATGGTCTTATAGGTTTTTTAAGTTTTACTGTTCTATTGGCCTCAACTTTTTGTGCATCTATTTTAATGCTATCAGTATTGACTACGTAAACCCACTTATTTTCACTTTTTCTATCTATTGATTCAAGAAAACAACCTCTTGCTTTCAACCTGCTTGACATAATCAATGGGTCAACTATATGCTCTGTAGAGACTATTATCTCCCACAAAAAACCATCAGAATTTTTCAAAGCCCTTTTTGTCAAAAAATAATTATACCCCATAGAGGAGAGTGACTCATTAATAACTCTCATAAAGACAAGTGAATTCTCTTTTGTTGAAAAAATAAGATTCAACTGTTGTGGTTTTGTATAAAAAAGCTTCAATATACCACTATCTTTAAGTTTTTCTAAAACTTTTATATCATCTACACTCCTGTCATCTTTCAAAAAAGCATTTGTGTTTTTAAATAAAATACGTATTAGATTTTTTTGTATTTTATACTCTTTTTCACCTATGAAACTCTCTATTTTATCTTCCAAGGGAGTTGCATGGACAAATGCTGTTAACAAAAACAAATATAGAACAATTTTTACCAAGACTTACCCTCATTTAATTCTTTAAATTTACCCCAGCTTATCTCTGTCAAATTAGAATCTTTAACCAAAAATCTCATAGGAGTCTGTTTTTTAAATTTCTTTTTTTCATCACCTATGCTCAAATCAAAACTTCCATGTCCTGTTGAGATAATCTGATCACGAGACAAATCTATAGAAAAATTACCCTCTCCTAGAAACGACCTTCTTTTTTTTGTATCAAGATATATAACACCTACCCATAACTGTGAATTTGGAATCATAATAGCCTCTTGTAAAAACCTAGAACTCACTTTTTCAGTAGGGTCATTTACTACTAGCTTTTCTTCTATTTCTTGTTCTTGTGTAATCTCATCTTTTACTATTTCTTGTGTCTCATTTTTCTCTACAATAACTACCTCTTCACTACTATTCGTTTCATTAAAAATAGTTTCGTCTTCAACACTCTTTTCTAGCGAGTTATTAACCTCATTAAGAGATTCTTCTGCCTCTTGTACTATTGCTGCTTTCTCATATGTTGTCTCATCACTATTCATATAATTTGATATATCAACTTTTTCTTGGAAAAGTGAAAAAAGTATACTAAAAGTAGCCCCTAAAAGGATAAGTAAGACAAGAATTAAAAGTTTTTTACTCTTTTTTTCATCATCTACTACTATAAACAACCCATCATTTTCTTTATCTTCACGATTCTCTACCCAATACTCCTCAAATGCTTCACTCCAAGCACTTAAATCAAGCTTATACTCACGCGAAAGTATTTTTACAAATCCTAAAGTATTGATATGATCCAACTTGTCAAAATTACAATCTACCATATATTTTAAGTATTTTTGCTCTATATGAGTCTCTTCACAAACTTTTTTCAGCCCTATCTCTTCAAGTACCTTAATCTTATCCATTAGCAATCCTGTCACATATTACCGCTGTTGCCGCACTTACATTTAAAGAGTCAAAAGCTCTCGCCATTTTAATCGATATAATTTTATCCAATTTTACTTTTACTTTTTTATTTATTCCCGTACTTTCGCTACCCATAACCAAAGCTACTTTTTCATCAAATTTTACTTCGCTTACATTTTCACCATCTGTATCTGCCCCATAAAGAGTAAAACCTGTCTGCTTTAGCTCATTTGCCATATCTAGTGCATTTGGGTACAAAACAACAGGCAGTTCAAATATAGCGGCGCTACTGCTCCTAATCATAGATTCAAGATTGAGAGTTTTAACACCACTTACAATAAGTCCATCAGCTCCAAAAGCATATGCAGTTCTTGCAATTGCTCCTATGTTCCCAACATCTGTAAGTTCATTTAATATAACTAAAAATTTACCATTTTTTACAGAAGAAAACTCACTGTATCTCAAAGGTTCAATCTCGGCGATGAAACCTTGATGATTCCCCCCACGAGCAAGTGACTGAGCCTTTTGATTATCTACACGAACTATAGTACTATTTGCATTTGCTATTTCAGAAAAGAGTTTCTGCTCACACTTTTTTGCCAAATAGACTGTTTTTAACCTTTTGGGATAATTCTTCAGTACATGTAAAAAAAGTTGCTTACCATAAATAATCATTTTTGGGTACCTTTAGTTATAGTTAAAGGCTTATTGTACCTAAAAAGGCTTAAAAAAAGTATATTTTAATAATTACAAAACTATAATGAATTATCTATGAAATTTAAAGGATCACTTTATGAACTCTCCACAAAAAGAGATAATGTTAGATGATACTTCACTTTTGGTATCAGAAACCGACTCAAAAGGTAACATTGTATATGCAAATGATACGTTTTTAGAAGTTGCCCAATATCAACTTGATGAGCTTATAGGTAAACCTCACAATATCATAAGACATCCCGATATGCCTCGTTCTGCTTTTAAAAATCTATGGAAAACCATAAAAAATGGAGAGGTATGGGAAGGTTTTGTAAAAAACTACACTAAAAGCGGAAACTTTTATTGGGTATATGCGACTGTTTTTCCTTATGGTGACAATCACTATCTTTCAGTAAGAAAAATGGCAACTAGAGATGAGATAGAAAAATACGAAAAGATTTACAAAAAAATGTGTCAGGAGGAGAAATAATGAAAAATCTTTCAATACAACTAAAAGTAACAATCCTTATCATAGGTGCTCTCGCTCTCGCTTCAATAATAACTTCAGCAACAACAATAGGGATTATGATAGCTAAAACAGAAACAAGATTAGAAAATTTTAGAGAAACTATGACGCAAAACAAAATCAACTCGTTAAAAGCAAACATCTCTATAGCAAAAAATGCCATAGCTTCGTTTTATGAAAACTCAAAAGAACAAAACATAGCAAATGATCTAAAAAGAATCTCATTAGAATTTAAAAACACCCTAAATAGATACTATCAAAATAATAAAAATGACTTTAATGAAAACGAGATGAAGAAAAAATTAACTGATATAGTTAAAGCCTTTAGATACGACAATGGGTTAGGGTATTTTTGGGTAAATGACTTAGAAGAAGTTATGATAATGCACCCAATCAAACCAAGTCTTGATGGTAGAGACTTGACAGATCTTAAAGATAAAGATGGAGTTTTTCTTTTCCAAAATATGTCAAAAGTTGTAAAGGCAGATGGACAAGGTGTAGTCAAATACAAATGGGCAAATCCAAAAACAAAACAAGTAGAGGACAAAATAAGTTTTGTCTTTAAGTTTGAGCCATACGAATGGGTCATAGGCACAGGAAAATACAAAAGTGAGATAGTAAAGGAGTTTCAAAATGAGGCTAAAAACGTAATCTCAAGCCTAAAATATGACAATGGGAAAGGCTATTTTTGGATAAATGACTTTACTCCAACCATGATAATGCACCCTATAAAACCACAACTAAATGGAAAAAATCTTAGTGAAGTCAAAGACCCAACTGGAAAACTACTATTTAATGAAATGGTAAAAGTTGCACGCGAAAAGGGCAAAGGTGTTGTAAACTACATGTGGAGTAAACCAGGATTTGATACTCCTCAACTAAAAATATCTTATATCGAAGCTTTTAAAGAGTGGGGTTGGATAGTAGGAACTGGAGTTTATGCCGATGATATCGATATTCTTGTAAATAAAGAAAGAGACAATCTAAATGAACAGATTAAAGAACAACTAATTAGCAACCTAATCATACTACTCATTACCATAGTGCTCTTCTCTTTTATATCAAGATATTTAACTAAAAAGTTAATAGGAAATAGACTAGTCAATCTTAAAAAATATATAGAAACTTTTTCTATGTATGTAACAAACAACAAAAATGAACTTGATTATGCCATAAAAGATAACTCTCCAGATGAGATAGGTTCAACTGTTCAACTAATTTCAAAAGCTTTTAAACAATACAAAAAAATACATACTGATGATATAAGAAGTATTGGTGAAGTTCTATTAATAAGCTCAAAAATGTCAAATGGAGAGTTTCAAGATAGAACCTCTTTTAAATCTTCTCACTTCTTAACTAATCGTCTCTCTTACGAGGTAGATTTCATGAGTAACAAACTAGATGAAGTTATCACTCAGACTATAACGTCACTAAAGAACTTTCAAAATGGCAATTTTAGTAAAAAAATAGAGATAGATACTTCTTATCAACTCAAAGATTTGATAAACGGAGTAAATGCTCTTGGTGATTCTCTAAAAGGAACAATAGAAGAGAATAAAATACAAAGTGAAAACATACAAAAAAATGCAAATGCAATATCTAATTCAGTTAATGAGATAAAAAATGAACCACTTAAAGAGCTAGATAACATAGTTCAAGAAACAACCTCATCTATGCAAAATATAGGATCTAGTCAACAAGGACTTTCTGAAAATCTTATACAACTAACTCAAAATGCAAAAGAGGCAGAAGCTGCATTAAATGTTATAGGTGAGATTGCAGACCAGACAAATTTACTTGCTCTAAATGCGGCAATTGAAGCAGCACGGGCAGGAGAACATGGACGTGGTTTTGCAGTTGTTGCTGAAAGTGTTCGTGATTTGGCTGATAAAACAACTGACTCCTTAAGAGAGATACAGTCTACTATAAAAGTGATGGTAGAAAACATACAAAACAGCTCTACAAGTATGCAAAGTAATGCTAAAGAGATAGACAGACTAACGACTGATGTACAAAATATTCAAAATAAAACATCTGATATTTTAAAAATTATGGACTCTCTCACATAGAGAGTTTAGAATACCACTCTTTTACGCTCTCTCCTGTAACTTTGGCTAAAAGTTTAGCCTTCTGTTTTGGAGGGAGTTTGAGTTCTAGTATATCATCTTTTGTGATAGCATCACCCCTAAATGCAGCTTCACTATCTATGACAATGACCCACTCACCTTTTAGATTTGCTTCTTTTAACTGCTCATTTATATCGCTACATGTAGATATAAATTTTCTCTCAAATTTCTTTGTAGCTTCTTTTATAAAGATAGCTTTTCGTTCTGGAATAAGCTTAGCTAACTCATCTGCGAGTTTTTCTATGCGATGAGGAGATTCGTAGAGTATGGTGGGGATAGAAGAGTTTTTTATAAACTCTAAGCCAGTATCTCTCTCTTTACCTTTATGTGGTAAAAAGCCATAAAAGGTAAACTTTGGATTTGAAAAACCACTACTTGCATAAGCCAAAAGTGCTGCATTTGCACCAGGAAGAACTTCATAAGCTAGATTTTGTTCTTGGCAAAACTGCACAAAGTAACTGCCAGGATCACTAACACAAGGCATACCAGCGTCACTAAGATATGCAACAGTTTCATCAAAAGTAGACATGTCTATATTGTCTAAAACATACTTTTCATTGTGGGAGTGAAGTGCTATAAAATTTTCTATATTGAATGTTAAATCGTGTCTTTCACTAAGTAGCGAAAGTAGTCTTTTTGTGACTCTTGTGTCTTCACAAAAAAGGGTGTGAGCTTCACAAAGAAGTTTCAAACTTCTTTGTGAGACATCATCAAGATTTCCTATCGGTGTAGGAATAAAATAAACCAAAATGGTTACTTTAGGACTATTTTAAGTTGTACTTTTTGTTAAACTTCTCAACTCTACCTGCAGCATCTAGGATCTTCTCAGAACCAGTGAAAAATGGGTGACATTCACTACAAATATCTATTCTCATCTCTGCTTTGTTTGACATAGTTTCAAAACTATTGCCACAAGCACAACTAACTTTACACTCAACGTACTCTGGATGTATATCTTTTTTCATTTCATTTCCTAAAAATTTATTATAAAGGGCTATCTGCCCTTACCCCAACTCATAAAAAGCGGTAAACTCACTAGAATCCACTGCTATATAGGGTAGGGAATTTGGGATTATAGCTGAAATAGACTTTAATAAAGCTAAACTTACATACTAATTTTAGCACAAACTCCCACTACAGCAGTTTCACTTCTAAGGATATTTGGACTTTTTAAGCCAAAAACTCTTCTACATGTAAAGAGTTCTCTCTCTCTTTGACTAAATCCACCTTCTGGACCTACTAAAAAACTTTCTATATTTTCATCACTATTCAAAAAGCTTTCACTAAAATCTATGATGATACTTTTTGGATAAGTTTTAAGGTACTCTTTTACACTTTTTAAAACCTCTATCTGCATTAAAGTGGCTCTTCCTGACTGCTCGCAAGAGTTTACTAGAATGCGATTTAATCTCTTTTCATCTACTTTGTAACTCTTTTGTGAAAATTCAGCATAAACAAATGTTATCTTCTCTACACCCATCTCATTTAGCATTGCTATGTTTTTTTCTACTATTTTTGGATCAACAATACACCAACCAATATGTACTCTACATGTAGAGATTTTTTTTGCTTCTTTTGTACTTAAAAGAGTTAAGTTAGCCTCTTTTTTATTTATGTCATCTATCTCATAAGTATAGATTTTACCATCTCTTAGATTTGAGAAATCTAACTGTGAATCTACTGAAATTCTGCGAACTTTGAAGATGTGAGAGTACTCTTTTACATGTAGAGTTAAACTCTGTTCACCAGCAACTTCACAAAAGCTAAATTGCATAAACCAATCCCATAGTGGCAACTATTAAGACTATATCTATGATGTATTTTTTCTTTGCAAATGCTCTGTACTCATCTGGCGTGCCATACTTATACTTTTTAAAAAGTTTCATGCTCATAACAAATATAACCAACCAAACTACCATCATAAGATAAGTCGCATGAGCCATTTGTAGATGATTGACACCCAAAACTAAAACACCCGTAAATGCAACTGATGCAAAAAGTGCATAGTAAACTGGATTGACTCTTTTTACTTTTTTTGAAAACTCTTTACATGTAAATATAAAATATAAATTTACCAAAGCGACAATCAACATCCCTCCAATAAAATACTGATGATATTTAACTGCCGTTGTTACTAACTCTTCCATATATCTAATTCCTTCTGTTTTATGTTACAATTATACATGATTAATTATGAAGAAGCGTTGAGTATCATTACAAACAAACTCTCAGTGGTTTCACATACTAAAAATATGGCTCTACTTGACTCTGTTAAACATGTCTGCGCTGCAAATATTTACGCTACAACTTCACTACCAACTCATCCTATTGCACTCAAAGATGGTTTTGCTTTTTTAGATGATAAAAGTTACGAAGTATCAACAGGAGACATACTAATAGATGGAACTAAAGCTGTAGTTCCTTATGAAGAAACGCTAGAAAATCCGCCCTACATGTACAACATAAAAGATGCTGGCGAAGATATACAAAAAGATGAACTTCTTCTTAGCCGTGGTGAACTTATAACTGCCTATGGAATCACTTCACTCGCTTCTCAAGGCATAAAAACTCTCAAAGTATTTAAAAAACCAAAAATAAGCATACTTAGCATCGGTAATAATTTATGTCCAGTGCAAAAAGATATAAAAAAAGGTGAAGTTTACAACTCAAATGCACTCTCACTAGGAGCAAGAATCCTTGAAATTGGAGCAAAAGTAGGCAAAGTTTGGCAAGTAAAAAATGATAAGAAAGCTATAAAAGAGCATCTAAAAGAGTTAAAAAAATATAGTGATTTTATCATCACCACTGGTGCTATGAGCCGGTACGATGCCATGAGCCAGCTCATATACGATGATGAATTTAGTATACTTTTTCACAAAGTACAAATCGCCCCTGCTAGTCCCACTGCTTTTAGTGTTTACGAAGATACACCTATGCTTCATCTTACAGGTCTTCCACTCTCTTCTTTACTTGGCTTTGAACTTCTTGGAGTTCCTGCAATAAAAATCATCAAAAATGAGTCCATAGGAGAAAGAAAAAGCTTACATGTAAAGAATAAAAAAGAGTTTACATGTAGAGAAAACTGCACAAGTGCAATCCCTGGTTTTTTTGATGGTAGTAGCTTTAAGAGTGCCCCCACTTTTGGAGCTGGTATGCTGAATGTTTTATCTAAGTGCAACGGTTATGCACTCATAAAAGACAAAATCACCATAAAAGATGGTGATTTCATAGACTTTTTTACTTTTTAACTAACTCATCCACCAGTTTCATAAAAAGCTCTACTTGAAGTCTCGTTAGCTTCATCAGAACTCCATTTATTTTTCTCTGGTTTGTTTCTTAAGACCTCTTTTAAAACTTCTGCAGCCCCCGCTACATCGCCAGCTTGAACAGCTTTTTTTATACTCAATGCCTCTTCAAAATAGAGACAAGGGATAAGAACACCCTCAGCAGTTAAACGAATACGGTTACAATCTTCACAAAAATCATGTGCATGAGGGTTAATGATACCAAATCTATATCCATCTTCAAACTCATACATTTTTGATGGGCTTGATACCTCTCGCTTGACCTCTGAAAACTTGTACTTTGTGGCAATTTTTGCTTTTACTTCATCTTCACTCATGCCTTCAAGTTTATCTACAGCATGTTTATTTTCCATATATTCTATGAATCTTATAGGCATATTTCGCTCTTTACAATACTCTAAAACTTCAATCATCTCATCACTATTTATGCCTTTTAGTGGAACATTGTTTATCTTTACACCAAGACCTACTTCTTGAGCTTTAGCGATACCCTCTTTTACTTTTTTTAAAACATCTTTTCCTGATATTTTAGCTGCAACGTCATCTTTTAGAGTATCGAGTGAAACATTAATGCGTTTCAATCCTGCATCTTTTAACTCTTGTGCAACATCACCTAGAAGATAGCCATTAGTAGTTAAAGCTATGTCTAATCCACTTTTATAGTCATTTATCATTCTAATAAAACCACTAAGTCCGTTTCTCAAAAGTGGTTCTCCACCAGTAATGCGTATCTTATCTATGCCTTCATCAATTCCTACTTTTATAAACAAAAAAAGCTCTTCAAAACTAAGCAAATTCTCTTTAGGAACCCAAGAAAATGGTTTCTCAGGCATACAATACTGGCATCTAAAGTTACATCTTTCAGTTACTGAAACTCTTAGGTAATTTACTTTTCTTCCATATCCATCTGTTAACACTCTACATCCCTATATAATTTAATGAAATATTATACCTTTTTTAATGTAAATGTAAAATACATTAAGTTAAGATGTAGCATTATTGTTCACATGGAGGTTAATTATGACAAAACCATCGCCCTCAAATAGGGAGACAAATATCCAGTTAGATGATTTTTTAGTATCTAAAACAGATACTGAAGGAAAAATCACTTATGCAAATCCATCTTTTATCAAAGTAACAGGATTTACAGAAAAAGAGTTGTTAGGAAAACCACACAATCTTATAAGACATAAAGATATGCCTAAAATCATATTTAAGCTCCTATGGGAAGAAATTTCTAACAAAAAAGAGATTTTTGCTTATGTTAAGAACATGAGTAAAGATGGTGGTTATTACTGGGTTTATGCCAATGTTACACCATCATTTGACACTCAAAAAAATATCATTGGGTACTACTCTGTTAGAAGAAAAGCGAATCCAAAAGCACTTGAAATTATAGTACCTCTTTATGAAAAACTCTTATCGCTAGAGAGTAGTGGTGGCATGGATGCTTCAGCTAACTACCTTGAAGAGGTATTAAAAAACAAAGGAGTATGTTATGATGAATTATCAAACAATCTTCAAAGACTATAAACCTCAAGTTGCGTTAGGAGTTACACTTTTGGGAGTAAGCCTTTATCAGTTTTTAAGTGGTGATATTGCTTCTGGTTCTGCACTTCTTATTGGAGCAGTAGGAGGATCATTCTTTGGAAGTAAAAATACTATACCAGTAAATGCTGACATATTTGAAACTCTATTAAAAGTTACGCAAGAGGCAAAAAATGGAAATCTTGAACCAAGAGTAATTAACATAGATATAACAACTCCTTTAGGAAAAGTTGCTAACAATGTAAATGAGCTTCTTGATCAAGTAGAAGCACTGCAGCGTGAAACCAAAACAGCAATAAAAAAAGCTGAAGAGGGCAAAAACTATAGAAACGTATTTAGTGGTGGCTTTAGAGGAATCTTTAAAAGCAATGCTACTCACATATCTGAAGGTGTAAATGGTATTATTGATGGACAAAAGGGTAAAGCAAAAGGCGTACTTGCTAATAGATTTGATGAACTTGGCAATGGCATAGATGGTATCACTAATGTCCAAGCAGATTTAACAGATGGCATAGAAGCTATGTCAAATATCACCACAGTTTCAGCAAGAACAGCGGAAAACTCCGATAAAAGTTTAGAAAGCGTAAACCAAGTGTCTAGTGAACTTACAGAGATGCTTGAACTCATAAACAGTTCAACTGATGCTATTAACTCCCTTACGGAAAGAACTGCTGAGATATCTTCTATAGTATCACTTATTAAAGACATCGCAGATCAAACCAACCTACTTGCACTTAATGCGGCTATTGAAGCTGCTCGTGCAGGTGAGCATGGACGTGGATTTGCTGTTGTTGCCGAGGAAGTTAAAAAACTTGCTGAGAGAACAGGAAAAGCTACGCAAGAGATAAGCATAACTATACAGACTCTTCAGCAAGAGACAACTGGCATACAAGCCAACTCTGAACGCATAGATGCTATCGCAAACACTTCAGGTGATAGCGTTAAAGAGTTTCAATCTCTTCTTAATGATTTCAATATAGATGCAAATACCACCGCTGATATATCTCATAAACTAGAAAATAGTATCTTTGTAACACTAGTAAAAATAGACCATATTATATACAAAGCTAGATCTTATTCAACAGTTTTAAATGAAAGAATAGACGACAAATTTTCAACAGCTGATGAATGCCGTCTAGGTAAATGGTATACCGAAGGAGAAGGCAAAAAAAGGTTTGAATGCAAAAAATCTTATTCTCTACTTGATGCTCCACATAAAGTTGTTCATAGAGCAGTTCATGACAACATAGCTATAGTAGCTGAGGGTGGAGGCTTCCAAGTTCATGAAGTTGAACCTATTGTAGAAAATTTCAAGATTATGGAAAAAGCTAGTGCAGAGCTATTTGAGTTATTAAACAAACTGACTAGCGATAATGAAACTTGCGAAAAAGAGAAAATGGCTTAAAAAACTCTTGTACTTTTTTATCTGCAATAAACCCTATGTTGTAAGGATGTAGGGTTTCAATAGTTTTAAACTCTAAGGCAGACGGTAACGATTTTTTTACATCTTTTGCCATACTTCCAAATAAAATCAACTCTATATTATATTCTGTAAGCCTACTTAAAAGTCGTTGCATAAAAACTCTAAACTCTTTTACATGTAGCTTTGTATCTTCTTTACATGTAAAGACTAAAGCAGTGTTTAGAAGCAAAATCCCATTTCTCTCAAAATTGAGCCTTAACTCATCTATGGAGTTAATAAACTCTGATTTATCTATCTTTGAGATTGCCTCTTGTGTTAAGTTATTTTCTTTTAAGTAGCCATCACAAAGAAGCAACATTTTAAAAAAATTCCTCAAACTCGTAGCTTTGTTTACCTCTTTAGAAAATCCTTTTAGAGAAAAAATACTCTTAACATTGGCATCTATAAAAGCATAACCATTTGCACTCTTTTGTCTTGGATATGGATCTTGTCCAAACAAAATATACTTGGTTTTATCTAATGACAATGTATGAAATACATTTAAAAAGTTACTAAAAGTAGGGAAATACCCCTCATCTTTCTCTAAAAACTCTCTATACTCTGGGGATAGCCCACCATAAGCATACTCAATTATCTCTTGCCAAGAGGAGTCTACATGTAAGCTCATTATTTAAGATTTGCCAACTTCAATACTAAGTCAACTTCACCAATACCAATGCGTAAATCTTTTGCTATAACCGCTTCACTTTTCCCTTGGCTATATTGAGCAATTATGAGTTTTTCATTAGAAATTACTGCTCCTTTTGGGGAGTAGTTTATCTCTGTTCTTCTCTCTTCTATTTTATCTATTCTCTCTATTTGTTCATCTTGAAA
The DNA here is from genome assembly GCA_964530865.1 of uncultured Sulfurospirillum sp. GTDB lineage: Bacteria > Campylobacterota > Campylobacteria > Campylobacterales > Sulfurospirillaceae > Sulfurospirillum_A. The sequence continues at coordinate 2,576 of CAZHBU010000024.1, read as the reverse complement.
ACTCTGCATAACATTCTCAATCTCACGCATAGACTGTATGAGCGGGTAAACACTTTGTTGAACTTGCTCTTTTACCCTACCTTCAAGTGTATCTTCCATCTCATCCATAAACTTATCTCTATTTTTAGTAAGTTGGAGCATCTCTTTTCTAAGACGGTGATTTTGTTGAGCTAGGTTATCTATGCTCTGCTCATAACGTGAAAGTTTCTTATTGGTTTCACCCTCTTTGATACTCATCATGATCATAATAATTACTACTAAAGCTATAACACCGATTAAACCCATAAGTTCTATACTAATTTCCATCTTTTTTTGCCCTCATTTCTCTTATCATAACCCTCTCACGTGCCACAACATAGGCATTCCAGTCTTTTTCATCTCGCTCATGAAGTAGTACTATCTTTGCTTCATTTTTACCAATGCTTTTAAAATATATAGGTACTTGTCTTTTTGGAAAAAACGGCATCTCAATACGCCCATAGTACTCTGCACCCTCTTCAAATATCTCATCTTTTAATTTAATGTGTTCATAATTTATAGCTTCTATATCACCTCTACATGTAAGAGCTAAAAGAGTCTGCTTTTCACCTCTCATAAAAGCGTTCATCTCATCTATCTTTCTATGAAGTTCTACAACTAAAGTGAGGAGTACCTGATCACTCTCTTCAGTGCTACCACGAGCTTTTGCTAAACGTAACCACTCGCCTATGCTATCATCATCAGTTGAGCTTAGTGAGTCATACTCTCGCTTGAACTCTTTTGAATTGTTCTCGATGTCAAACTCTATTTTTAAAGGGGCATTTATATAACGCAAATTAAATCCTATCTATAAATATCATTATAAAAAACATTATACCTAAGTATCCGTTTAGTGTAAAAAAAGCTCTGTCTATCTTTGTAAAGTCTTTGATTACTATTTTGTGTTCCATAAAAAGTATCACTCCACTAAACAATACACCAAAATACGCCCAAATACCAAGTCCAGCATCAACAACAAAAAGTAACCAAAATAGAACTGTTAGTGCGTGAAAAAGACGAGATATAAAAAACGTGGCCTCTTTCCCGTAAACTGATGGTATAGAAAAAAGCCCTTTGCTTTTGTCGTATTCCATATCTTGCAATGAATAAAGCAAGTCAAATCCAGCCACCCAAAACATGACTCCAAGTGCCAACAAAACTGACCAAAGAGTTATGCTCTCACTCACAGCAACCACTCCAGCAATTGGGGCAAGTCCTAATGATACCCCTAAAACCAAGTGAGCATAAGATGAAAAACGTTTAAATATCGAATAACCAGCAAGTATAACAAGTATGGGGAAACTAAGCCAAAAAGCAAGTGGGTTTATGACGTAAGCAACTCCTACAAAAACAAAAGCATTCAAAACTATAAAAAGTTGCATATTTCTCTCACCGACTCGTCCATCTACACTTGGTCGGTTTGCAGTTCTTGGGTTATGCTTGTCTATGTCTCTATCTGCATATCGGTTAAAACTCATTGCAAAGTTTCTGGCACTTACAGCTGCAAGTAGTCCTAAAAGTAAAAGCTTCCATCCAAACCAAAATGTTCCATTTATCTGTTGCGAAGAGACTATCATAGCTATAAAAATAAAAGGCAATGAAAAGATTGAGTGCTTGAACATAATAAGCTCATTTATATCTTTTAGTACTTTAAAAAACTTCTGCAATCTAGTCCTTATAGTGTTTTTGGGGTTATTTTACTATAATTAAACTAAAAAAGGTATGTTTTGAGAGAGATAGCCATACTCGGACCCACTGCTTCAGGGAAAACATCACTTAGTATTGACCTAGCCCATAAGCTAAATGCTAACATACTCTCACTAGATTCACTAAGCATATACAAAGAGATTGATATAGCCTCAGCAAAGCCTACATGTAAAGAGCGAGATGGCATAAAACACTTTGGGATTGATGCCTTACATGTAGACGATGATTTTAATGTAACTATCTTTTTTGAACTATATAAAAAGGCAAAAAAACTAAGTGAAAATGAGAGTAAAAATCTTATCATAGTTGGAGGAACTGGCTTTTACCTAAAGTCTATGATTGATGGTGTGAGTTATAAACCCCAAATTAGCAGTGAGACTAAACTAAAAGTTGCTAAAAGTCTCTCTTGTGGTCATAAGCTGATGAGTGAATTTGATGAAGTATATGCAAGTGCGGTTAGTAAAAATGATACTTACAGAATTGAGAAGTGGCTTGAGATTTACTTTCAAACAGGAGCCATACCTAGTCAATTTTTTGAGCAAAATCAAAGAGAGCCTATCATAAAAAATATAGAGCTTTATGAGATAGGCATAGATAAAGAGACTCTAAGAGACCGCATAAAACTACGAACACAAATCATGTTAGACGATGGTCTCATTGATGAAGTCTTCTATCTTGAAAAAAAATACACAAGAGCACCAAACCCCATGAAAGCAATTGGGATTATAGAAACACTAAGCTTCTTTGATGGTGATTTAGGTAAAGATGAGCTCAGAGAAAAAATTGTAACAAACACAGCTCGTCTAGCAAAAAGACAAAAGACATTTAATTCATCTCAATTTAATGAGCAC
>CAZHBU010000023.1:0-29470 GCA_964530865.1 uncultured Sulfurospirillum sp. | reverse complement strand
AACTCCATAAATGAGACTTGATTAGCTTTTATAAGCAATTTCATCCTAAGTGCGAGAAAAAAAGGAAAAAAAGGAAAAAAGGAAAAAAAGGGGACAGTTGCCACCTTAAATATCCTTTAATTTATTCATTTTATCTTAAAAATTAGCCATTAAATTTATAGCTAAGCAACTAATGCAATTTCTTCACATTTTCCACACTGTTTTTGATAAAAAACTGCATCGTAATCACAACTCTTTTTATACAAGGAGTGAGCAATAAGGAAAAAGGGGACAGGCTACTTTAATTTAGCTGATTTATACTACTGCTCTAAATTCAATTTGCTCATTAAAATAAAGTGGTTTTATGACTTTTCTTATACCATGCCCTGCATTTGGCTCTTTTAGTATATCTATAAGTTGATATTTTAATAAAAGTTCTAAATCAGTATTTAGACTAGATGGAGATTTTTTAAGCTCTTCAAGTATGACGCTATAGTAAACTTTTGTTTTGTTTTTTAGGTATTGTATTAGTTTTGTTCTTTGTGGTTTTAAGATATTTAACAAATCATCAGTTTCCATCCAAATAGTATGTTTTGGAGTTATTTTTTCACTGTTATCTATCTGTTTTGCAGTTTGTATCGCACTATCAAAAAAATCTTCTATTGTTCCGTTTTGGATATTTACCATTTTACAAACTCCTTTATATCGTTTTTAAATCTTAAAACTAACTCTTGATAATCTATAAAATCATCAAGCTCACTAATCTGTCCAAAGTAGTGTTTATGGTGAAAATTGTGACTATTGTCATAGCCAAACACTCTTCCATTGTCATTAGGAAATATATTTTTGTTTATGTAAACCATATTGTACTTGACAACTATATTTTCATATTCCCAAGCTTCAAACTTAATAATCCCACCACCTTTGGCATACGGAACCACAAACTTTTCATCAATAACTTTGATATAGTCTTTCTTTTTTACTTTTGACATGAACATATTATACCAGATTTACTTTTTATTGTAAAGCTGTTGTTGGTTTTAAATAATACTAAAAGTAGCCTGTCCATTTTTCATGATTTTCTCCATTAATTTCATTTATCTTATCTATTTTGAAATTAACTTTGCTGAATTCTTGTCTTAGATATTCAAGGCATTATATTTGTTGTGTACTTAATTTTTAATATCTATTTTTCAATCAATTTCTCTTGGAAGAATACACTTAAACTCTTCTTTATCAATGTCATTTATAAACTCAATACTTGGATTTATACCAATTGCTCGTTTAATTCCACTACCATAACCACTATATGGCAAGACAGCTTTACATATTGAATTTAATATAGGGTTTCTATGAATTGACAATCCACTCTTTATTTTATCAACTGTTAAAGAGTTTGTTAATTTACCGGGACTAACTATTTCTATGCGGTTATGAAAGATAAAAAGCTTAATAGAAGAATTAATATAATAATCTCTATGAACTAAAGCATTAACAATTAATTCTGTCAATACTCTTTCATCGACTTCAAGTTCACCCTTACTATTAAACTCATCATCAACTTGCTTTTTTCTCAGATTACTAATAATAAAACCTAAACTGTCATCATATAATTTTTTAAAACTTCCTTTGAGCGTCTTTTTAGAGATAAATTTATCTACTGATATATCATCTCCATCAAAATATACACAATCAACATAAAATGAAGTATTATACTTTTGTGGATTCATACCAAATATTAGATTACCTGCTAAAGTTAATTGCCCACTTCTTAATAAATCGCGATTTTCTAATACACTTGAAAGACTTAAACTGCCTTGCTTTACCTCTTCATAAACTTTACTATCATCTTTTTCTAAAAAATTATAAAATTGTTCACTATTTAAGTCACTAATATCACTACCTGTTACAATTTCTTCATCAGCATATAATCTTTTTGATTCGGCAAACAACCTTCTTAATTCTTCATCAGAAATTATTTTTTTATCTGCACCTGATTTTGTATAAAAAACGCCACTACTAGTTTTATAAGGTTTACTTGCACCATTTTTTACAAAAACTACCATTACTTTTTTATCATCAATTGTCATATTTTGTATTAATGGATGAATAGGAGGTTTCACATTCTCATTTGCAGTATTACCAACTAATTGGCCTATTATTTCTATTTCGTCCGCACATAGACCTTTAATTTCACTATCATCAGCTATCCCAAAAATGACAATGCCACCCTCCGCATTTGAAAAAGAAACAAGTTCTTTGGCTAAGTCTTTTGCAGTTACTGCTTGTTCTTTAAACTGGGTATAACTATCTTCCCCATTTGAAATTCTTTCAATTAATTCTAACGTTTCCATAGATTATATATCTCCCGTCTTTTATCAAAGGCTTCTTCTCCACCTTCCATTATGTTAATAATTTTCTCTTGAATATCATGATTATCTATACTTCCAAGTTCTGTGTTGATTTTATTTTCATCATAATCACACACAACAATTTGTTCACAGTCTCCTAAAACAGGTATATTTGCATTGTGTGTTGCAAATATAAACTGAGTCTTATTTTTTAGATTAATTAGCTCTTTTATAACTTCATTATAAATAGTTTGGTTATCTAAATCATCTTCGGGTTGGTCAATTACTATTATGTCATTATCTTGTTGTGTCAATATGAAGATAATTAAAGCAGATGATCTTTGACCTAGTGAATGTTTAGTCAACTCTTTTCCATTATAAAAAATTTCTATTTTATTTGGAACTTTGTAAGTCAATAACGAAGAAAGAGAACTCATAAATTTTTCTCTAAATATTAGTAATTTATTACCACCAAGCGAGATTTTTTCAAAGTCATTGTAGATTTCACTACAATCTACATAATTACTTAATTTTTCATAATCTGCTTTCCCTAAACCACTTCCACTAAAAATATTTTTCAAGTACTGCTCAAAAGATAATTTATCACCTTTAAATAAAGCCTCTAATTTTATAAATTTTTGTGTATCATTAATTTTATTTATTTCTACCTCTATAGTTTTAAATTCGTCCCTATATAGAGTGTTTAGTTCTGATAATAGCTTTACAAGTTTATTATTCATATCTCTTTTTAGAGTAGAAGACTTTTCCAATTCCTTTAGCATTATTTTTTGAGTATGTAGACTCTTTGTGTAAATCATGAAATCATCAGCTCTTAAATTAGGAATATGTATTTCTCTTTGCATTTCAAGAAATTCAGCTTCTAATTCTTTAGCTTTAGCATTAAAATCATTTTCAACATCATTAATATTTTTAAAATTATCTACCAATGCATGAAGACCCGCTGTAATATCAATAAAACTTTTTTCTGTTTCATTAATAATTTTATAAATTATATCAAATGTATCTTTATTTTCTTTAGACTTATAACTCTTCAACTTTTCAAAAAAGTTCTCTTTTTCATAGTTTTCTAAAAAGTCTATTACATCACTTTTAAACTCATTTAACCTCTTTTTAATACTTTGCAAAGAAGTTTTATCTTTATTAAATTCTATTTGTTTATTTAACTTTTCTTTTATCTTATGTTTTTTGAACTCATCTATCTTCAAGTTTAGTTCTGCCATCTTTCTTGTTATTTCTTCTTTTTTATCATCTAAGTTATCATACTTTTTTATCGTTTCAAGTAACGATTTGATTTCTTGTTTTTTCATATCAATATTAACTTGAATATCTTTTGTCTTATCCCCAATCAACTTATTAATTAAGTCGCCTTCAAATCCACTTTTATAACTTGATAAATCTTTTTGTCCAAAGTATAAAGGCTTATTAAGAATTGACAACATACCAATATTTTTCAACTCACCATCTTTTTTAATTTCTAAGCTATGTCCATATACTCGTTCAATTAGATATTCTCGATTATCTTTATCTATCGCTGTTATAGATATTTTACCCGCACTTCCAAGTAATTCTTTTACTAAATTGTTTTTATACTCAATATCTACACTGTTAGTACCAAACGGTAAATTTAGTCCATATCTAATAGCCTCAATAATTGATGACTTTCCACTACCTCTAACCCCGACAAGGTTGTTCATAGCTGAAGACAGCTCAATAGTTTCTCCATCTAGCTTGCCACCATCAAATGAAATAGATTTAATAAATGAATTTTCTCTTTTTGCTATCTCTTTACTTACTCTAAACTTCTTATCTTGTAGTGCAAACTTAACTGCTTCAAAATTATAATCTCCAATTTTAATATATGACTTTTCACCCTTACCAATCTCTTCTATTTTCTTAGGGTCGCTTCCTTCTACAAATGCAGGTAGCTTATTAGCTAACCATTCATTCCATTTTGCAATATTATCTCGTGTTCTAACTTTTTGAAAACCAATAACATTGTCTCTAAAAAGTTTATTCTTACCTAATTCTGCAACTCTTCCACCATCAAAAGCTCTAAAAAATCCACTTTTATCTTCAACATGAGCTAAGATAATAAAATAGCTTCTTTGATATTTGTTTAATTTTTCTATAGTTGTTATTAAGTTATCATTACTTCTTCCATTTTCATTTTCAAAGTTTGCTTGTCCTGAAAAAGATTCTCCAATAAACTGCTGAATATAATTATTTCCATTCTCTAACCATTCATCAGAATTAAAAATTATTAGAGTGTGCACTCCATTGGCTCCATCATTTACAGATAATTCAACCCCGGGCATCATAAAAATATCTTCTTTTCTTGCTCGTTTTTTAATTGCTTTATATTCATTAAGATTAAACTTATTATGATTCGTAACAACACCAACATCAACGAAGCTTTTTTTTAATTTATTTACATAGGAATTAATATACTCATTTTCATCGCCATTACATTTAAACTCTTTATCACTATTTGTATGTAAGTGACAATCAAACCTGACCCATTGTGAGCCATTTAAAAATTTATCATTCATCTTTTTTATCCTATGTATTTATAAGTTTACTATTTTATCGAAATTAGGTTGAAAGTTCATCTGTCCACACAACAGTCGGGCTGAGCTCCATTAATGTGCATTTCAGAAAACTCGCTTACAATTTTCTAGGAGACACCTTGGTGTGAAACTCCTGCCAATTATTGTATGTAGCGAAGCGGAATACGACAATTGGTTGGTGGCTCGTTTAGAGCTTTGCGGAAACGTGCAACGACTTATTCAACAAACATTATAACACGCATTGCTTCTTATTTAACAATCAACTCCAAAAGTTCTTTTATTGTTGATTTATCCATATATGACTTCTTTTTTAATACTATCAAAAATAGCACCTTTGCTTCTTTTATGCTTATGTAATAAATCAACTTTTTTCTTATAAATATCTTCAAGATAGTTCCAAAGCCCTGCAAGGTTATCAAATGTTTTATGTTTAAACTCCACATATATATCAATATCACTAGCTTCTGTCTGTGTATCTTTGGCATAGCTTCCAAAAAGACCTATCTTATCGACTGCATAAGTCTTTTGTATATACTCTTTCTCTTTTTTAAGTTTATCTAAAATATCATTTTTTGTCATTTTAGTACCTCAAGATATAGTTTCTAAAATTATAGCATAACTATTATATTTTTAATTGTCTTGACAATTAATCTAATTGTATATATAATTATACTATAAATAAAAACCAAAGGACAAACAATGAGTACAAAAAGAGTCATAAAAGCCGATACAGGCACAAAACTTACTGCAAAGTCTTGGTTAACAGAAGCACCACTTAGAATGCTTATGAACAATCTTGACCCAACAATCGCAGAGCATCCAGAGGATTTGGTTGTTTATGGGGGCATTGGTAAGGCTGCTAGAAACTGGGAGTGTTATGATGCTATCATTGAGACTCTAAAGAGACTTGAGAGCGATGAGACTCTTTTAGTACAATCTGGTAAACCTGTAGGAGTTTTTCAAACTCATGAGAATGCACCTCGTGTACTCATAGCAAACTCAAACATCGTTCCTCACTATGCAAACTGGGAGACTTTTAACGAGCTTGATAAAAAAGGTCTTATGATGTACGGTCAGATGACTGCTGGGTCTTGGATATACATAGGCTCACAAGGCATAGTTCAAGGTACTTACGAGACTTTCGTATCTATGGGCAAAAAGCACTTTGCTGGAGATTTAAGTGGCAAGTGGATACTCACTGGTGGACTTGGGGGCATGGGTGGAGCGCAAACTTTAGCTTCAACTATGGCAGGAGCAAGCATGATAGCTGTTGAGTGTGATGAGAGTAGAATCGACAAGAGATTAGAAACTGGGTATTGTGACTATAAGGCTTATAGTTTTGAAGAAGCTCGCAAGCTTATAGAGAAGAGCGATAAGCCTATCTCAGTTGGGCTTTTAGGAAATGCTGCTGAGGTTTTCCCTGAAATACTTCATAGCGACTTCCTACCTGACGCAGTAACTGACCAAACAAGTGCTCATGATCCACTAAATGGCTATTTGCCTGTTGGTTGGAGTATGGACAAAGTAAGAGAGCTTAGAGTAAGCGAGCCTCAGCTTGTAGTAAAAGAGGCTAAGCAGTCTATGGCTCTACATGTAAAGGCTATGCTAGGCTTCCACGAAAAAGGAATTCCTACTTTTGACTATGGTAACAACATTCGACAAATGGCCCTTGAAGTTGGAGTTGAAAATGCATTTGATTTTGAAGGTTTTGTTCCACTTTACATAAGAGACCTGTTTTGTGAAGGAACTGGACCTTTTAGATGGGTAGCACTTAGTGGTGATCCTGAAGATATTTATAAAACTGATGCTAAAATGAAAGAACTTTTTCCGAACAACAAACCACTTCACAGCTGGTTAGACCAAGCTAGAGAGAAGATACAGTTTCAAGGGCTTCCAGCTCGTATTTGTTGGATTGGAGCAGGAGATAGAGCTAAAGCTGGCCGTGCATTTAACGAGATGGTTAAAAGCGGAGAACTAAAAGCTCCTATTGTTATTGGTCGTGACCACTTAGACAGTGGCTCAGTTGCCTCTCCAAACAGAGAGACTGAAGGCATGAAAGATGGTAGTGACGTAGTAAGTGACTGGCCACTTTTAAATGCGCTTCTAAACACTGCTAGTGGGGCTACTTGGGTAAGCCTACACCATGGCGGTGGAGTTGGTATGGGATTTTCTCAGCACGCTGGTGTTGTTATAGTAGCTGATGGAACTGACGCAGCAGATAAGAGACTTCAAAGAGTTCTTACAAACGACCCAGCAACTGGTGTTATGCGTCATGTTGATGCAGGTTATGATATAGCGACAAATAAAGCAAAAGAGCAGAACTTAGACCTGCCAATGATGAAAGGATAATCAAAAATGTTTAAATTACACATAGTTCCAGGAAAACTTACACTTCAAGATATAAGAAGAGTTAGAAATGAGCAAACTTTTGTAACTCTTGATGAGAGTGCCGTAGAGAAGATAGCAAAAGCACAAAAGACAATACTAAAGATAGTAGAAGAAGACAGAACAGTTTATGGCGTAAACACAGGCTTTGGACTTTTAGCAAACACTAAAATCAAAAAAGAGGACTTAGAAGACCTACAACGTCGCATAGTTCTCTCTCACTCTGCTGGTATGGGTGAGTATGTTAGTGATGCAACTGTAAGACTTATGATGATACTTAAAGTAAACTCTCTAAGCCTCGGATTTTCAGGCATTAGACTTATGGTTATAGAAACTTTAATGGAGCTTGTAAACAAAGAAGTTTACCCTTGTGTTCCTAAAAAAGGCTCTGTTGGAGCAAGTGGCGATTTAGCTCCTTTGGCTCACATGAGTGCTATTTTACTTGGTTATGGCTATGTCAGACACAATGGCAAGATTTTAGAGGCTAAAAAAGGACTTAAAATAGCTGGTTTAGAGCCTATAACACTAAGAGCAAAAGAGGGATTGGCACTTTTAAATGGTACTCAACTCTCAACTACTTTTAGTTTAGAAGGACTTTTTTACGCTGAAGACTTGTTTGCAAGCGCTGTCGTAACTGGCTCTATGTGTACGGAAGCAGTTCTAGGAAGTCGTGCACCGTTTGATGATAGAGTGCACTCTATACGTGGACACAAGGCTCAGATTGATGCTGCACAATTTTATCGTGACATGCTTAAAGATGAGAGTGAAATCTCTTTAACTCACGTAAATTGTGACAGAGTTCAAGACCCCTACTCTATCCGTTGTCAACCTCAAGTAATGGGCGCTTGTTTGAATCAAATAAGAAACTCTGCTGAAACTCTTTTAACAGAAGCAAATGGTGTGACAGATAACCCACTTATTTTTGTAGATGAAGCTGATGTTATTAGTGGTGGTAACTTCCACGCTGAGCCTATAGCATTTGCTAGTGATAACCTTGCACTTGCTATTAGTGAAATTGGAGCATTGAGTGAGCGTAGAATGGCACTTTTAGTTGATAAACATCTTTCTCAACTTCCACCATTTTTAGTAAATAATGGCGGTATAAATTCAGGCTTTATGATAGCTCAAGTGACTTCAGCAGCCTTAGCTAGTGAGAACAAAGCTTTAGCACACCCAAGTAGTGTAGACTCTCTTCCAACTTCGGCAAACCAAGAAGACCATGTAAGTATGGCTACTTATGCAGGTCGTCGTCTTAAAGATATGGCTGAAAATACAGCAGGTATCTTAGGCATTGAACTTCTTGCGGCTACACAAGGCATGGATTTTAGAGCTCCAAACAAGTCTACATGTAAGATTGAAGAGGCAAAACAAATACTTCGTGATGAGGTAACTTTCTATGATGAGGATAGATACTTCACAGATGACATAGAAAAAGCTATAAAAATCGTAAGTTCAGGAGTCTATAATAAGTTTTTAGATAAAAATTTAGTACCGAGTTTTTAAAAGTAAGGATATTTTAGATGGCAAAACAACCACTTTTTGAAGATATAAAAGAGAGTATCAAAAAACAGATCGATGATGGAGTTTACAACGTAGGAGATAAAATACCTACTGAAATGGAACTGGCTAAGACATTTAGTACCAGTAGACAGACGGTAAACAAGGCATTACGAGATTTAGTTTTAGATGATATTATAGAAAGATTTCCAAGAAGTGGTTCGTTTGTTAAAGAGAAGATTGCACAGAGTTCTATACTTGATTTGAAAAATATAGCCGATGAAGTTAGAGAAAGAGGGAACAAATACTCCAATAAACTTGTAAGCTTAAACAAATTAAAAGCTAACGAATATATAGCAAAAGTCTTACATGTAGTAAAAGATCAAGAGATTTATATATCACAGATGATTCACTATGAGAATGACGTTCCTGTACGGTTTGATACGAGATACATTAAACCCTCTTCTGCTCCAGAATACATTAACCAAAAATTTAAAACCAATACTCCCTCACAGTTTTTAAAACAAAATTGTCCAGTAGAAAGTGTACAAAATACGATTGAGGCAGTCATGGTTAACCAAGAGATACAAGACTACTTAGAAATAACAAAAAGTGAACCATGTTTGAAGATTTCAAGAGTAGTAACTTCAAATGGAGAAATTGCTAGTTATTCTAAGCTTTATTACCCTAGTAGCCGATATAAACTAAACTCAACTTTTCACTCTTCTTAATCCCAATTAATTTACTAAAGAATATAAAGCCCTAGAAATAGGTAGTTCTCTTAACAAAAATTTTATTTTATACTTTTCCTATCAATTTACTTGACATTAAATAAAAAATACTCTATACTTTCAAAATAAAACATAAAAGGACACACAAATGACACAAGAAACTTTAGCTTTACACTACGGGTATGAAAAAGACAGCGCAGGAGCTATGGCTGTTCCTCTTTACCAAACAACTGCTTATGACTTTGGTTCTGCTGAGACTGCGGCAAACCGTTTTGCACTAAAAGAGCTTGGACCAATCTATACTCGCCTCAATAATCCTACAACAGAAGTGTTTGAAAACAGATTTGCAGCGGTTGAGGGTGGTGAAGCTGGTTTAGCAACTGCGAGTGGTCAATCTGCTATCTTCTTTAGTGTTGCAAACCTTGCTAAAGCTGGAGACAATATCATAGTTGCAAAAAAAGTATATGGTGGCTCTACTACTCTTCTTACTCATACTCTTAAAAGATTTGGTATAACAGCAAAGACTTTTGATAGTGATAGTGCAGATGGTTTAGAAGCTCTTATAGATGACAAAACAAAAGCTATCTTTTTTGAGTCACTCTCTAACCCACAAATAGCAATTCCTAACATAGAAAAGATTGTTGAAGTTGCAAACAAGCATAACATTGTAACTATCTGTGACAACACAGTGGCAACTCCTATCCTATTTAGACCATTTGAACATGGTATTGATGTAACAGTTCATAGTACAAGTAAGTATACAACAGGTCAAGGACTTGCTCTTGGTGGAATCTTGGTTGCAAGAGAAGGACTAAATGAGAAACTTATAGCAAACAAGCTTTACCCTCAGTTTAATGAGCCAGATGAGAGTTATCATGGGCTTGTTTATGCTGATCTTCCATTTCCTTTGTTTACTCTAAGAGCTAGATTGTCTTTGCTTCGTGACATTGGTGCAACTCCTGCTCCTTTTAACTCATGGTTGCTAATTCAAGGTCTTGAGACTTTACATGTAAGAATGAAACAGCACTCTCTAAATGCTTTAGAAGTTGCAAAATATCTTAACAATCATCCTAAAGTTAAAAAAGTATCTTACCCAGGGCTTGAAGGCGATGAGCAAAATGATAGAGCAGTAAAATATTTCAAAGATGGCTTGACTTCAGGACTTTTAAGCTTTGAAGTTGAAGACTTTGAAACAGCAAAGAATATCTTAAATAGTGCAAAACTATTTTCAGTTGTAGTGAACATAGGTGATTCAAAGTCTATCATCACTCACCCTGCTAGTACAACTCATATGCAAGTTCCTGCGGATGAGCTTGAAGCATCAGGAATTAAACAAGGTCTAATTCGTTTGAGTATTGGCCTTGAAAATCCAGCTGATTTGATAGCTGATTTAGAGCAGGCGATAGGATAATGTCGCTTATATCGACTAAAGGAACGTATGGTCTTAGTGCCATGTATGAGCTTTCACTCATAAAAAGTGAAAAGCCAACACAGATAAAAGAGATATCAGAGCGTGCCAAAATACCTCAAAATTACCTTGAACAACTTCTTGTTATTTTAAGACGAGCAGAGCTTGTAAAAAGTGTTAGAGGTGCTCATGGTGGGTACTTTTTAGCTCGCAAGGCTGAAGATATACTTGTAAAAGATATTTTGATTGCACTTGAGGGAAATCTTAGTATTACTGGGCAAGAGGTTGATAATCCTACGTTGGAGCTTTTTTACAAACAGAGCAATGAAAAATTGCAAGGTCTTTTTGAAATATCTTTGAGCGAACTCCAAGAGTATCAAGATAAGTTAACTAACCAATTAAACTATAGTATATAAGGAAAAAAGATGAAATATGCACAAAATATAACAGGACTTATAGGCAATACACCATTAGTAAAACTAAACAAAGCATCAGATGAGACAAACTCAACCATACTAGGTAAATGTGAGTTTTTAAACCCTACTCACTCGGTAAAAGACCGTATTGGTTATAACATGATAAAAGATGCATTAGAAAAAAAGCTAATCACTAAAGAAAGTATCATCATTGAACCAACTAGCGGAAATACGGGAATTGGTCTTGCAGCAGTTTGTGCTAGCTATGGACTTAAACTCATACTTACAATGCCAAGTTCTATGAGCATGGAGAGACGTAAGCTTTTGAGTGCTTTAGGAGCTGAGCTTGTTCTTACAGAGCCTCAGTTTGGTATGAAAGGTGCAGTTGAGAAAGCAAAAGAGCTTTCAGCAGAGACTCCCAACTCTTTTGTACCACAACAGTTTGACAATGGGGCCAACCCAGCTATACATGTAACAACTACAGCCGAAGAGATTTGGGCTGATACAGATGGTAAGATTGATGTTTTTGTAGCAGCTGTTGGAACTGGTGGAACTATTATGGGTGTAGGTAGTGCTCTTAAAAAGAAAAATCCTAACATAAAAATTATAGCAGTTGAGCCTGACCTTTCTCCTGTTTTAAGTGGTGGAAAACCAGGGCCTCACAAGATTCAAGGAATCGGGGCCGGATTTGTCCCAGGCGTACTTGATACAAATGTTTTTGATGAAGTTTTACAAGTAAGCTATGAAGATGCCGTTGCAACTTCAAGAGCATTGGCAAACAAAGAGGGACTTTTAGTAGGAATTTCTAGTGGAGCAAACGTATATGCTTCAAAACTTATAGCTTCAAAACCTGAGTTTAGAGGTAAAAATATAGTTACAATTCTTTGTGATACAGGTGAGAGATACCTGAGTAGTGGGCTTTATGAGTAGAGAATCTCTATACTTTTATAATGACTTAACAAGGTAGCTTATATGCTACCTTCTTTTTCAATTACTAATATTCTTACTTCACCTTTTGGATGAGCATAATGTTCAGTTCCAACCGAAGCATAGAATATATCACCACTATTTAATACTGATGATTTCTCTGTGTTGTTTTCTTTATAAAACATTTCAACTTGTCCATCAAGAACAACAAATACCTCTTCTCCATCATTTATATGCCATTTATAAGGCTTATCAGTCCAATGTAACTTGGTAGTAATACCATTAAAACTTGCAATTAACTTTGAATCCCAAGCACTTTTTGGTTTAAAATTATAACTTTTAGTTATTTCCATTCATCTCTTCCTTTTAACATTAACCTCTCTTCTCAAACCGCCTACTCAGAACATACCCAACAATTAAAAGTACAATAGTTATAAGATAAATAAAACTATAACTAGAAACAACTTTCAACAAAACTCCACCAAGTATAGGAAAAAATAGTCCAAACGAAGTGAGAGTAGTTTGTAAAGCTGTGTAGATTGGTCTTTTATCTTCAGGGGCTATCTCTATGACTAGATTCATACCAGCTATGCTAAAGCCATCTATGGATATGCCAAATAATAAAAAGATAAGTGCATAACTGTAAACATCGTTGGCAAACAAAGCTACGACAAAAGAGAGTATTGCAAAAATAAAACTAAGTGAGAGCATCTTTTCATAGTCGTGGATTTTTCTCCAAAAAAATGTGCTACCAAGTATGCTTCCTATCATCTGAACTACTATAAAGCCACCTAGCATCCAACCTGTAAGTGAAAAAGAGTTATTTGCATTGAGAATAACAAAAGGCATAGACAAAAAGTAACTAAATCCTAAAAATATAACTACAATCTGCTGTTTTAGTCTTCTATCTTCTTTTAAGATAGTGATTGAATTTTTCATAAACTCTTTAAAACTCTTCTCTTTTATGGAGACATTCTGTTTTTCTGGCTCGTCCATTGAGACAAAGGCACTAAAACCAATAAGCATAAAAAAACTACTTATCATAAACAAGTATGCGTAGTTTAGTGGGGCTTGGAACTCTGAGAGTACATACCCAGCAACTCCACCACTAATTATAGATGCGATTGAGCCAGCAACTTGCCTGTTTGCCATCGTTTTTCCACGATACTTTTTACTGAAAAGTTTTGCTTGAAGCTCTTTGAAGTATATTGCTCCAAAACCTGCTGAAAACGAGAAAGCAAAAAGACCTAGACCTATGAAAAATAAAGTTAGAGGCTTGTTTGTCTCTCCAAAAAGGTAGATACTAAGTCCTATAAAAAACCAACTTGAAAATCTATAGAAAAAGACCTTCTTTAAATAAGGTAAAACTCTTTTATAGGCTTGGGCATGAAATGCAGCGTATAGTTGCACAACTATAGCCCCGCCACGAAGTAGTGAAGCAAACAGACCAACTATAATAACACTATCACTAAAATGATGAACCATAAGTGGTAGTATAGTAGAAGGTTCTGCTATGGTTATTGCTAAAGATATAAAAAATGCATGAGTAACGTTCTTATAATTATTTTTTGGATTATCAATTAGATAAGGGCTTCTTTGATTAGCGATTTTGCTACCTCTCTTCCTTGGTTTACAATATGGTTTACATGTAGATCAGAAAGAAGCTTTTTTTCTTCATAATCTGCTACTTTTACTACTGTGTTTATGGGCTTATTAAAAGAGTTTAGTAGTTCACAAATACGTCTTAGTTTTTTTTCGTTACTAATTGCTATTATAACGGATTTACAAGATTTTACTCCACTTTGAACTAAAATACTTTTCATTGCTGCATTTCCAAAAAATACAGGTTCATTTCTATCTTGTCCTAACTTAACATAATTTATATCATGTTCTATCACAAGATACTTTACATCTATCTTTTTAAGACGATAAACTATCTCTTGTCCTAGTTTTCCATACCCGCAAACTATGATATGCCCTTGTAATCCTGAAGAACAGATAATATGTTCTGTTTTTCTCTCTTTGACAAGTAAATCAGCTATCAATTTTACATTTTTTAATATAAATGGTGTGATTATCATAGAGACTGCTACCATCACTATGAGTATCTGATTTATAGTAGGATCTAACAATGAGCTTGAACTTGCCAATGCAAAAACAGCCAAAGAAAATTCTCCAACTTGCGAAATAGACATAGCTGCTTTTATAGAAACTCTTTTGTTTACATACGATGACAGAAGTATAAATATTATGATAGATTTTATAAGCATAACTATTACCAACAGAGCTATTATTTCCATAAAATAGTCTTGTATGATAGAAATATCTATCTGCATACCTATAGTTATGAAAAAGAGTCCTAAAAGTATATCTCTAAAGGGAATCAAATCAGCTTCAACTTGATGCTTATACTTCGTCTCAGCTATCATCATTCCAGCTACAAAAGCACCTAAAGAATAAGTAAACCCAAAAGTGTGAGCCAAGTATGATGCTCCCATCACTATGAGTAGTATAGAAGCTATAAATATCTCTTCACTTTCACTTGAAACTACACTTGCAAAAAATGGATTTAAAAGATATTTACCTACTAAAAACAAAAATCCAAGAACAATAATAGCCCCTAAAATGGTCTCTACTAGAAGAGCTGATATAGAACTATTGGTTGAAGTAAATATATTTATCATCAACAAAAGTGGAATTACTGCTATATCTTGAAAAAGCAATATCCCCAATACTTTTCTTCCATACATAGTATGTATATCACCATTGTCGTTTAGAATTTTTAAAACTATTGCTGTTGAAGATAGTGCAAAGGCGAAACCAATGATAATAGCACTCT
Organism: uncultured Sulfurospirillum sp.; assembly: GCA_964530865.1. Lineage (GTDB taxonomy): Bacteria > Campylobacterota > Campylobacteria > Campylobacterales > Sulfurospirillaceae > Sulfurospirillum_A. Next base: position 14,349 of record CAZHBU010000023.1, on the reverse strand, counting down.
TTTGTTCAATATCAAAAATAAATTGTGCTGTAATTGAAAATATACCACCTGTTATCATGACTTGAACTAAGCCATTAAAAAAGACCTCTTTTTTCATGCTCATAAGGTGATTTATAGAAAACTCAAGACCTATAGTAAACATTAAAAAAACTATACCAAACTCAGCAATTTGATCTAGTTGGGCATTCGTATGCAGGTCAAATATATAGGTTATTAAAGTTCCTGTGAAAATATAGCCTATAATAGTAGGAATATGAAAACGTTTTAAAAATAGATTTAGAAATGTAGCTATCATAGTTGCTGTTAGTATAACGACAAGTAGATTATCCATAATAGCCCTTTGGGTTACTCTCCGAAGAGAATTATTTCGTAAGTATTTTGTCTTTTTACGAGTGAGTTACTTGTTCTTTGTCCACCTTTTAGAGTGATTATTTCCTCTTTTAGCTCATCTATGATAGCCTCGTACTCATCAAGTTTTTCTTTTAGTTGCATAACAACGTCAACACCAGCAAGATTTACACCTAAATCCCTTGTGAGTCTTAGTATCATTTTAATTCTATCTATGTTTCTTTGGGAATAGAGTCGCATCTTTCCATCAGTACGTGATGGCATAACAAGCCCTTCTCTCTCATACTGACGAAGAGTTTGTGGGTGAATCGTCAAAACTTTGGCAACAACGCTTATGAGGTAGACTGGTTCATCATAACTATGCATATTTACACTCCATTAGGTAGTTTTTCTTCCATTAATTTTACTAAATCTTTGTCTAAGTCATCAACGCTAGGGAGTAGGATATTTGCTTTTAAATATAAATCACCTTTCGTTCCTGCTTTACGGTTCATGGCACCATACTCTTTTACTCTAAATTTTTGGTTATTTTTAGTGCCTGCTTTTACTTTTAAAGTTATCTCTTTATAGAGAGTTTCTACTTTAACTTTTCCACCAAAAAGTGCAGATTTAAGAGGAATATCTATGATTTTTATAAGATCACTTCCCGTTCTTTCGTACTCTGGGCTTTCGCTAACTTCAACGCTTAGTATCATGTCGCCACGTTGTCCTTGGTAAGACTTGCCTTTACTTCTTATGCGAAGTTTTTCTCCATCTTTAATTCCTGCTGGTACTTTAACATCAAAGCTTTCTCCGCCGTAGCTAACAGAGTGTTTTCCACCAAGAACTGAGACATTGAAAGGTATGGTTATTCTAGCACTTACATCAAGGTCAGGCTCTCCAAAACCACCACCAAAGCCACCTTGACTAAAACCGCCAAAGCCACCACCCATACCACCACCGCCACCAAACATACTTCTTAGTATATCATCAAGATTTGCATTACCACCTTGACCCTGAGCAAAATCATGAAAGTTTTGACCACCAAACATGCTATCACCATGCTGATCATACTGTGCTTTTTTACTACTATCACTTAGTATCTCATAAGCTGCATTTATCTCTTTGAACTTATCTTCTGCTTCTGCTTCTTTATTTATATCAGGATGATATTTTCTTGCTAATCTTCTATAAGCTTTTTTAATCTCTTCGCTACTAGCACCTTGGGAAACACCCAAAGTATCATATAAACTCTTACTCATATATATTTACCTTATAATCTATGTTTATATAGATTTTACCATAAAGGTTTAGTCTATGTCAATCAACTTTGAAAATGTTTACCAAATATTTACTTGAATTTATTATACTTACAACACTAATCAATAAAGGACAAAATATTATGAAAAACTTAATTTTATTTTCTACCATGACTGCTGTAACACTTATAGCTGGTAATATAAATATAGAAAACATGCCTAATAACCCCAAAAGAGTATACCCATCAAATGATAAAATAGTACTCTCGTACAACAACTCTATAAAAGAGATAAAAAAGAGTGTTGTAAACATATCTACAACTAAGATGGTAGATCAAAGTAATCAACTCAATCAGATGCTAAATAACCCTCTTTTTAAAGACTTTTTTGGACAATCTTTTCCAAATGTAGGACCACAAAAGAAAAAAGCTAGTTCTCTTGGTTCTGGTGTTATTATATCTCAAGATGGCTACATAGTAACAAATAACCATGTTGTAGAGGGTGCTGATGAGATTATAGTTACTCTCATAGGAGAAGATAAAGAGTACAAAGCAAAAGTGATAGGACTTGACCCTAAAACTGACTTAGCTGTCATAAAAATAGAAGCAAAAAAACTACAAGCTGCCAAGTTTGGGAACTCAGAAAAACTCAAAGAGGGAGATTTGGTCTTTGCTATAGGAAATCCTTTTGGTGTTGGTGGTTCAGTCACTCAAGGAATCATCTCAGCTCTAAATAAAAGTGGAATTGGTCTGAACCAATATGAAAACTTTATCCAAACAGATGCTTCAATCAACCCTGGAAACTCTGGTGGTGCTTTGGTAGATAGCCGTGGAGCACTTATAGGAATAAACAGTGCAATTCTCTCTCGTAGTGGTGGCAACAACGGTATAGGGTTTGCGATACCTTCAAAAATGGTAGCAAATATCGCTGTTACGCTCATAGAGGACGGAAGAATAGACAGAGGCTATATTGGTGTATCTATCTCGGACCTTACTAGTGAGCTTAAAGAGATTTACAAGAGTAAAGGTGGAGCATTTATATTAAATGTAGAAAAAGACTCTCCCGCATCAAGAGCTGGTATAAAACTAGGTGATTTAATTGTTGAGATAGATGGAAAAACAATAGAAAATGCAAATGATTTGAAAACTATAGTAGGAAACAAGACACCAGGGAAAACTATAAAAATCAAGTACGAAAGAAATAGTATAATCAAAAGTACAACTATTGTGTTGGCAAATATGGATCAAAGTCTAAATCCAGCTACTAAAATAGCCTATATTCAAGGTCTTAACTTAGAAGAATTAACAGATAAAGTAAGAGCAAGATACCAGATACCAAACCATATCAAAGGTGTTTTTGTAAGTGGAGTAAAAACTGGCTCACATGCACATAAACTTGGGTTTATGCCTGGTGACATCATTGTTCAAGTAGACCAGATAAGTATAGAAGATTTTAATGATATAGAAAAAGCACTTAATAGCAAAAAGAGAAAGATAGTATTTGTAAACAGAAATGGTTATCATAAACCAATCGTTATAAAGTAAATGTTATAATCCTCTATCAAAATAGACAGGTGTATGTATGACAAATATCTTAATGATAGAGGATGATCTAGAACTAGCAGAAATTTTAACTGAGTATCTTGAGCAATTTGATATGCAAGTCACAACAGCTGAAGATCCTTTTATAGGGCTTTCAACTCTTGCTATGCAGGATTTTGATTTGATTATATTGGATCTAACTCTTCCTGGAATTGATGGACTTGAAGTGTGTAAAGAGATAAGAAACAAGTATACTATTCCTATCATAATCTCATCAGCTCGTCATGATATCACAGATAAAGTCACTGCATTAGATAATGGTGCAGATGATTATCTACCAAAACCATACAACCCGATGGAGCTTCAAGCAAGAATAAAAAGTCTTTTAAGACGAAACCAACAGACACCAAACTCTAATGAAGAGATTAATACTCCTAAAATTCAACAAGACTTGGTAGTCAATGAAAATGCCATGAGCATAAAGTTTCTTGAAAGTGAGCTTAGCCTAACAGGGGCAGAGTATGGCATACTTAGCTATCTTATAAAAAAAGATGGTGGCGTAGTCTCTAGAGAAGAGCTTATATATAACGTAAGCTCTATTAGTGAAGATACTTCAAATAAAAGTATAGATGTCATCATAGGTCGTATAAGACAAAAACTAAATGAAAATTCAAAAGAGCCAAAATATATACAATCCGTTAGAGGAATAGGATATAAATTTATAAAATGAGATTCAATATAACAAGATCTTCTATATTTTTTAGTATAACTTTTACATTTTTACTCTCTTTAGTAAGTATACTTTTAGCAGCAATATTTCTTTTAGAGTATGATAAACAAGAATATGCTGAAAAACTAAATACAAAATACTCAATCATTGCACGTGCAACTCTTTTTCACCTTAACAACTTTATAGATGATACAGAACTTCAACAACAGATAAAAGACTATAGTATGAGAAAAATAGCCAATGATAAAATAAGAGATTATATTATAGAACAATCTGAAGTTATACAGAAAATAGAAAGCAAAATAGGTAACAGCTCGATTTTAAAATACAAAAAATACCATTATTTACTTATAGAACATGAAAATGAAGCACTACTTTTTAAAGATGAAGATTATCAACCACATAGATATGATGTTATAAAAATAATCTTTGGTTTTATCTTTTTTATTATTGTTTTTTCATATATAATGACAATTAGAAGAATAAAGCCCCTTAGACGATTAAAAAGACAAATGGATAAGTTTGGAAAAGGTAGTTTAAATATAGATTGTGCAAGAGATGGAGAAGATGAGATTTCTCAAGTATCTAACTCTTTTCAGCATGCAGTTGAGCAAATACAAAAGCTAAATAGCTCAAGGCAACTTTTTCTTAGAAACATTATGCATGAGCTTAAAACTCCTATCACAAAAGGTAGGATAACTACAGAAATGATACCAAGTGGAAAGCATAAAGATAGACTTGTCAATGTCTTTGAAAAACTTGAACTACTTATAAATGAATTCGCTTCAATAGAACAGATTACCTCAGGGGCAGGCATACAAAATGTGAGACCAGCCAGATTGATAGATATAATAGATGAGTCAATAGACTTAGCTATGATTCCCTCCTGTGCTTTTAAATTAGAAATTGATGACTCTTTAGTTCTAAATGTTGATTTTAGACTCTTTACAACTGCAATAAAAAATCTTATAGACAACGGTATTAAATACTCAATAAATAGTTTTGTTACAATCACTGCAACTAAAGATAGAATCTCTTTTATAAGTAAAGGTAGTCCGTTAGAGCATGAACTAAACTATTATATTCAGCCTTTTATTCAAGAGAAAAATTCTCATCAAAGCTTTGGTTTAGGTCTATATATAGTAGATAACATCATAAAAGCACATGATTTAGATTTTAATTATAGCCATAAAAATGGATTAAATTACTTCTGCTTTGAAAAAATAGATAGTTTATTGTAGAATAACAGACATACTTTTAAAGGATATATAATGTCGAGTATTGTTTTTGCAAAAAAAGACCTTGTTTCCCTAGTTGATCACCATATAGCACTACTAGAGAGATTTGGAATAACAGATGAAGCTCCATTTTCTATCGTCTATTTTTCATTAGATAACAAAGAAGAGGTAGATAGTATAGAAATTTTTCAAAAGATACTAAGACAAACAGATGCTCTTTTTCAAGTAAAAAATAGTTTTATAGTTATGCTTCCTGGTACTGACTGGAATGGGGCTACTGAGCTACTTTCTGGTATTCAAGATTTTTTAGATCAAAATGAACAAGACAATATTGTCTCATTTCCAGATGATGGTAAGAATGCAAAAGTCCTTCTTAGAAAGCTTCAGGACCTCATTAAAGACAATTGCGAAGATATAATTAAACTAGTTTAAATTACTCATTTCTAAGAGTATCTAAAACATTTACTTGTGTGGCTTTGTGTGCTGGATAGAAAGCAGATAAGGCTACAATTACTGTTGCACCAACTACGATCATGCTAAAGTCTGTTAATGACAGCTCTAATGGTAACTTTGAAGAGCCATAAACATCAGCAGGTAAATCAATCAAATCAAATGAACCCAAAAGAAATAGAGATAAAAATCCAAGTGCAATTCCAAAAACCATACCACCACCGCCGATTATAATACCTAAGTAGAAAAATGCTCTTTTAATTTCCTCTTTATAGACTCCAAGAGAAAGAAGAAGTGCTATCTCTTTTCGTCTGTTCATGACTGTCATGAGAAGGGAGCTGATGATATTTAATGAGGCTATCAAGATAATGAGCATCAAAACTATAAACAACGCACGTTTTTCAAGTGCAAGAGCTGAGAAAAAATTACCATTCATTTGCCACCAACCAACTACACTAAGATAATTAGGAAGTATCTCTCTTAAACGTTCTATATCTTCAAATGGCTTATCACTATAAACATGTATGCCATCATATGTACCAGTTTTATACCTAAGTATTTTTGAAAGACCCTCAATTGTTGTGTACATGTAGAGCTTATCGTAAGCTATCAAACCTGATTCAAAATTTGCCTTGTAAGTAAACCTTTTCATCTTTGGTATCAATGAGAGTCCACCGGGGTCACTTTGAGTAAAAACTATTGTTAACTTTTCACCATTGTCAAGATAATAACTATCTTTTATCTGTTTTCCAACTACTATATCAAATTTACCTAATTGTTCATCACCAATGCCCTCTTTTAAGACACTATTGATAACTTTTTCTTTTTCAAAATCAACACCAAAAAGCATACCACCTTCAAGTTTCTTACCTCGTTTTGTAATTACTTGAGAAGAGATATAAGGGCTAAATTTTAGTTCAGGAAATTTTTGGGATAACAATTCAACATCATCATTGCTTACCATTTTAAAACTATTTGGGTGAATCGTAAGGGGGTAATTCATAGTAAAGAGTTTTCTCTCAAACTCTTTATCAAAACCATTCATAATTGCCATAGCAACCATAAGAACCATCAACCCAATCGCAACCCCAAAAAAGGCTAAAAATGCACTGATAGTTATAAAAGGCTGAGACTTATCAAATCTCAAATATTTTTTTACAAGATAACTACTTATACGCACTAGGCAAGGATACCTTTTTTAGGTCCACTCTTACCACAACACTGCTTATACTTTTTACCACTACCACAAGGGCAAGGATCATTTCTAGGTATTTTTTTCTCTACTATTTGCTCATTTGTTATACTTGCGTGCTCCATCCTCATACCTTCAGAACTCTCAGCTTCCATTCGAGCTATCATTTCAGCCATAGCTTCACGCTCTTGTTCCTCTTTCTCATCTCTAAGTTGGACAAGTTGAAGAGTTTTGATGCTCTCAAATTTTATCTGCTCTACTAGTTCCATGAAAAGGTTATAACTCTCTTTTTTATACTCTGTTAATGGATCTTTTTGGTTGTAACCACGAAGTCCAATACCAGTTTTTAGTATATCCATCTGATAAAGGTGATCTCTCCACGCTTTATCTAGTACTTGTAAATAAAGAATTCTTTCAATCTCATGACGTTGATCATCATCTACAACAGACATCTTTTTATCAAATGTCTCTTTTAAAGTTTTCTCTACATGTAGAGCCAATTCAACAAAATCTAACTCTGTTAGAACTTTTTTACTAAAATTTTCTTGCATCTCAGCATGTAAGAGTGAAATCAAACTATCTATGTCAAACTCTTCTTTAACACTTCCCTCATAAATCTCTGCACGAAATAGCACATTTTGAACATACTCTGCTCTAATTTCATTTAGTTTTGTATCTATATCATAATCTTTATCTAAAAGGTTATTTCTAAAGTTATATATAGTAAGTCTCTGTTTGTTTGCGACATCATCATACTCTAAAAGGTGCTTTCTTGATTCAAAGTGCATCTGCTCTACTTTTTTCTGAGCATTTTCAACTGCACGAGTTACCATACGTGACTCTATATGCTCACCCTCCTCAATGCCAAGTCTATCCATAATACTTCTAATTTTATCACTACCAAAAATACGAAGTAGGTTATCTTCAAGACTTAAGAAAAATCTACTCTCTCCTGGGTCTCCTTGACGTCCTGAACGTCCACGAAGTTGGTTGTCTATACGACGACTCTCGTGTCTTTCAGTTGAAATTATATAAAGCCCACCAAGAGCTTTTATCTCATCACTTAGTTTTATATCAACTCCACGTCCAGCCATATTAGTAGCAATTGTAACTGCACCTCTTGTACCAGCATCTAGTACAATTTGTGCCTCTTTTTCATGGTTTTTTGCATTAAGAACATTGTGTGGAACTTTGTCATCTTTTAAAAGTTTATGAAGCAATTCACTCTTCTCAATTGAAGCAGTACCAACAAGAACAGGTTGTCCTTTTTTGTGACGTGCTTTTATGTCAATGATTACAGCTTCAAACTTCTCTTTTTCTGTTTTATATATAAGATCATTTTTATCATCTCTTACCATAGGTAAGTTTGTTGGAATTGAAATAACTTCAAGACCATAAATCTGAGAAAATTCAGTTGCTTCTGTTTGAGCAGTTCCTGTCATACCTGCAAGTTTATTGTACTGTCTAAAATAGTTCTGAAAAGTGATGTCTGCTAGAGTTTGTGACTCCTCTTTAATTTCGACTTTCTCTTTTGCTTCAAGTGCTTGATGAAGTCCTTCACTAAATCTTCTTCCCTCACTAAGACGTCCTGTAAACTCATCAACGATGACTATTTCACCCTCTTTAACAACATAATCAACATCTATTTCAAAAAGATGCCTTGCTTTTAAGGCTTGGTCAAGATGGTGTGAAAGAATTGCGTTTTCCATACTGTAAAGGTTATCTACTTCAAAAAGCTCTTCAGCTCTTTCATTACCCTCTTCTGTTAATGATACTGTTCTGTTTTTTTCATCAAGTTTAAAATCTTCATCTTTTTTTAGTTTTTGTGCTACTACATCGGCGATTTTGTAACCCTCAAGAGTTCTATCAGTTGGACCAGAGATAATTAAAGGAGTTCTTGACTCATCAATTAAAATAGAATCAACTTCATCAACAATTACAAAGTTATGATTTCTTTGCATTTTCTCGCTTGAAGAGTAACGCATATTGTCACGTAAATAGTCGAAGCCGTACTCGTTATTTGTTCCATAAGTTATATCGCAGTCGTATTGATCTTTTCTCTCTTCTTCAGTATCAGCAGTGATGATTCCAACACTAAGACCTAAAAAGTTATAAATTACAGACATTTCATTGGCATCACGACGAGCAAGATAATCATTTACGGTGACTACATGTACACCCTCTCCGCTCATAGCATTTAGTATTACAGGAAGCGTTGCAACAAGAGTTTTACCCTCACCAGTTTTCATCTCAGCAATATCACCTTGATGAAGAACCATACCACCTATCATCTGGACATCAAAAATACGCATGCCAGTAGTTCTTTTACCTGTCTCTCTAATTATGGCAAATATGTCATTTTGTATATCATTTAAAGTTTTTGTTTTGTTTTTTATCTCATCTTTGAAACTATTAAACGCAGACTTTAACTCATCATCACTCATCTTCTCATAAGTTGCTTCAAGAGCATTTATCTGATTTACACGACCTCTATATTTTTTAACTATTCTGTCGTTTTGCGTTCCAAAAATCTTATTTACTATACCTAACATGCTTTGACCATCCTATTGTCTTTCTATTTTAAAGCTAAGATTTTATCATATATTTACTATTATTTTGATAAAACTATACCAATAAAACAATTTTTAGGATTATTATGAAACTTTTTACCACTTTTATACTTACATGTAGCGTTATTTTTGCCGGAGTATTCGATTTTGACACCATAAGTAGCGAGTTTAAACAGACAATCACAAACGAAGAGAACTCAAAAATAGTTTATACTGGAAATTTTTACGCAACCACAAAAGCAAAAGCTCTTTGGGTATACAAGTCGCCAATAGACAAAAAAATATATTTTTCTCAAAATCAAGTAGTCATAATAGAACCAGAACTAGAACAAGTTATCATCACAAATTTAGAAAGCACACCAAACTTAACTGAGATTTTAAAAAGTGCAAAAAAAGCAGATAACAGCACCTATGAAACAACTTACGATGATGTAAAATATGTCATACATGTAAAAAATGAAAAAATAGACAGTATTAACTACAGTGATAAACTAGAAAACAGAGTTAAAATAGAGCTATTTAACCAAGCTATAAACACTTTTTTGGATGATGTTCTATTTAAACCAACTATTCCTGATGACTTTGATGTTCTTACACAATAGCTACTTTCTTATGTAGCCTTCTCGTCTTAGTTCATCTATGATAATTCTTGCTGTAACTTCTTTTACAATATTTAGTTTTTGTATATAAACATGGTCAATATCTATGCCGTATTTATCACTTGTGTAGTTTATGATAGCCTCTTTTAAGCCCTCTTTACCTTTTGAAGTTAACAAATTCTCTGCATAAAAGCTTCCTATAACAACATTTAGTGCATCTATGATTTTAAAATCATACACTTCAACATCCCGTCCTTCAAATATCATGGAAGTTTGAACTTGAACAGGCTCTTTTGCTAATTTACTAAAAAGACTCACCTCAAACTCATCTACACGTAAAGTATCCTCAGCCTGCAATAACAATGCACCAAACATCAATAAAATAAATATCTTACGCATTAGAATCCAAAATCGAAGCTCCAAGTTCACCTAGCTTTTTATCTATCATTTCAACAGCTTTGTTTATAGTTTCATAACTAATGTCAGGTAGTTTTCCACCCCACATCTCTTCTGCTTCTTGAAAACCTCTTAAAATTCCTTCACGTCCAGCTTTAAGCTTGTCTGCATCATCTCCAGCACCCATTAAAACAAAGTTTGCTATACGCTCACTAGTTTGACTTACTCCAAAAAAACCATTTTTACTAACTAGTTCTGTCGCTTCTGATTGAGTAAGTTCTGCTATAGGTTTTCCCTCATAACCAATATCTGCCAAACTAAGTACATCTGCTTGTTGATAAGCTTCAGTTTTAGATTGACTACTAATTTGCATCTGATACTCAATAAAATATTGATTTGTAATATCTTTTGCTGTTAAATCCTTAGTGTCCTCAAGCTTTTTTTGAACACTTTTTGTCACGTCTTGGTATGCATTTGATGCAAACGAAGTATTTACGTTCATAGTTTCCCCTTTATCTTTATATCTATATCGTCAAAAAAGAGTATCTTCTTCAATCCTATCTACTTTTGAGCTCTCATAAAACTCTCTAACCTTCTGCGAAACTTGTATACAACGGCCTATATGATTTGGAAAACTATTGTAACTATAATCTAAAAGTAGTTTTTTAGGATCTTTTGCTCTACTAATTGCCACATAAAATTGAGATTTTTCAAATATATTATCTATATTGCAAACTAAAGAGTCTATGCTCATACCTTGTGATTTGTGTATAGTTATGGCATAAGCAAGTTTAAGTGGAAACTGCTCTAAACTAACTAAAGGCTTCTCTTCTATCTTTCCATTTAGCGTTATACTCTCACTCAAAGTGTACTCTGCTCTTTTCACTTTTACAATTTTTCCGTTGGCTTTTTCTGCTATGACTTCCTCTTCATCAAGCTTAAGAATTTTTCCTCTCTCACCGTTGTAATATGAACCCCATTTGTTTGTACAAAAAAGCACACTAGCCCCGACTTTTAAGGTGAGTTCTGCTGGGACTGGAAGGTTTTTCTTCCACGTTTCAATCCTCTTTACATGTAACGAAGGAAAGTGTATCTTCTCCTTAGCTTTTAGCTTAACTGGTTCATTTTCTAACTCTTCTAACCTTTGAAGATTTACAATGTCAGCTTCTTTGTTTCTTCCATAAAGTATAGTTGGGTTTTCTTCTCTTACATGTAGGTGCTCTCTAAGACCTTCAAGATAATAGCCAACTTCATTATCTAACTCCCCTCTTCTAATACGATTGAGTATATGAAAAAACTCCTCATCTTGAGTTCTCTTAGTACGGGTCAACTCAACAACATAAGGCTCAAAATACTCCCAAGCATCACTCTCAAAAGCAAACTCACGATTTCCAAACAAAGAATCATCTCTTTGTGCTCTTGACTTTACAGGAGGAAGCTGAAAAAAGTCGCCCACAAAAAGTAACCTGCCATCAAAACTACCACTTTTAAGACGATAAAGAATCATCTCCATTAAATCTGAACTCACCATACTAATCTCATCTATGACAAGTAAGTCAGCGGTATAAAGTATCTTATTTAGCTCTTTTACTCTATTCTTTGTGTATTTGTCATTTTTCTTCATCTCTTCAAGATTGTTTGAGATTCCAAAACAGAAGAAACTGTGTATAGTGTGTCCATTTACATTGACTGCACTAACACCAGTACTGCCTAAAACTACAACTTGTTTTGCATCTTTTCTTAGAGCAGTTATGATTTCTGTGGTCAAATAGCTTTTTCCAACTCCTCCCCCACCAGTTAGTAGTATGTTTTTATCTTCTAGTAGTTTTTTAACTTTTTCTAGTAATTCCAACTAAAATCCTAATTTTTTAGATATTATATCATTTATGAGAAACTTATTTGCAATAACTTTGATTATATTTATGTTCGTGGGTTGTTCCACCAAAGAGATAAAGATACTTAAGTATGAGCAAAAAACCGACTATCTTGTTAAAGATGTTGAACCTCTACATGTAAATATGAAAAACTTCAATTCAAGAATATTTATGCCTTGGAGTATCGGTTTGATTGGAATAGACAAAGAACTTGCTACTTGGGCAAACTCTGCTTATGGTAGACAAAATAGATACTACGCTGAAAATATTTTGCCTTGGGATTTAAAAAAGCAAAAAAAAATCATAGATTCAACTAACTTTGGAGAGTATAATAAACATATCCAATACGCAATTACAACTAAAAATACACAAGTAAGAAACCTGCCTACATTTAAACCTTTCTATCTAAAAAGTACGCTTCCAGGAGAAGGTTTTCCATTTGACTATATGCAAAACACACGTCTACATGTAAACACTCCGCTACTTATATCTCACTACTCTAAAGATGAAGCTTGGGCATTTATACAGAGTCCACTTTCTACAGGATGGTTACCTCGTAGTAACTTTGCAATTTTAAACTCACAACAAAGAACAAAGTTTAAAAACGCAAAAAAAATAGTCATTACAATAGATAACAGCCCAATTTATACCAATAATCAAGAGTACCTTCTACATGTAAAGCTTGGAGCTCAGTTTGCAATAGAGAAAGAAGATAGTGAGTTTTTTTACTCCTACATGTACACTAGATTTGGGAACAAAAAAGAGATACGCATAAAAAAAGAGAGTGCCAATCTAATGCCACTAGAGTTTAACAAAAAAAATATCTTTCACGTAAGTAGTGAACTCTTAGGCGAAAAGTATGGTTGGGGTGGTTACTTAGAAAACAGAGATTGTTCAGCTATGACAAAAGACTTTTTAGTTCCTTTTGGTATCTGGTTACCTAGAAACTCCGCTTCACAAAAAGATTCAGGAGAGTATCTGCCACTAACTGGTTGGAATCATAAAGAGAAAGAGATGCTAATAAAAACCTATGGAATCGCTTTTTTAAGCCTTATCTACCTAAAAGGTCACGTAATGCTCTATGTTGGAACTCTTGACGATAAAGTTATGGTTATGCACAACATGTGGGGAATCAAAACGCATACAAATGGTAAAACAGGAAGATACGTCATAGGAAAAGCTGTTATTTCAGACCTCTATATAGGTGAAAATTTAGACAATGTAAAAGAAAAATCACTTCTTATTTCAAGAGTTGAGGGCATAGTTATAAAACCAAATCTTCCAAAGTTCGGGGTCAATAGATTTATAACTGCTTACCCAGACATCATTGACTATGGTGATAATATGCTGTTTTTTAGTGACATTGACTCTTTAGAGTACAATGACTATGTTAATAGAACTTTTCAAGAAAAACTAGATAACCCAAGCATAAAAGACACCCTTTCTCAAAAATACCCAGCATTTGAAGAGATAAAACCACCTAAATTAAACTATGACCCAGGAAGATATAGAAATGATGAACTTCTTAAAAAACTTTATGGAGAAGATAAAAAAGAGATTGAACGAAACCTAGTAGAGCTTAAATGGGTAGATGGTACAAAACTTCTATTTAACCAAAAACAAAATGCCTCAACACAACTTAAAAAAGTGATTAGCTCTCTTAAAAAACTATCAAAAGAGTATTACAAATACATTACAAATATAGCGGGAACATTTAACTACCGCTACATCAAAGACACTAAAAGATTAAGTGCTCATAGCTATGGAATATCAATTGATTTAAATGTAAAACAATCAGCTTACTGGAAATGGGATAAAACGTACTCTTACAAAAATAAAATTCCAAAAGAGATAGTAGATATATTTGAAAGATACGGTTTTATTTGGGGTGGAAGATGGTACCACTACGATACCATGCACTTTGAGTATAGACCAGAGCTATTCGACACTATCGACTAGCTTAAATTACCCTCTAAGCCAATATTTTGCTATATCGGCAAGCAGTGTTGCTTGTTGCGCAATATGATGCTATAATACAGCTATGCTTAAATCATTCATACATAAAGGGCTACAAAAGTTCTATGAAAATGGTACTAAAAAAGGTATCCAGTTTGAACATAGTAAAAAGTTACAAATGAGACTATCGGCCTTAGATACCGCTTTTTGTATAGAG
>CAZHBU010000022.1:3143-30153 GCA_964530865.1 uncultured Sulfurospirillum sp. | reverse complement strand
ACGACCTTGCCAAGGTCGGGGTCGCGAGTTCGAACCTCGTTTCCCGCTCCATTATATTTTTACTCCTTATCTCAACTTTTACATTTGCAAATAAACTTGATATTATCTCTGAAGCAGTTCTTATGGAGTTTGAAAACCATTACCCTTGTTTAGATGCTGAACTACCAAAAATTGTATCTAACTCCCCTCTTCCTAAAAATTTTAAAAGCTATAAGTTTATAAAAGTAAAACTTCGTCCAAGTGCACTAAGAAAACGAACAAGCTCTTTTAAAGTTCTTTTTGAAACTCCTAAAAAAGAGAAAAGTATCTACTTTAAATTTACTATTGATGCTAAAATAGATGTTTTTAAAGCAAAGCGTAAACTGTATAACGATAAAATCCTTTCAAAGAATGATTATGAAAAAGTATCTATGCCTATAGACAAACTCCCTTCAAAAGTCATTACATGTAGAATGCCAGAAAAACTTATGACTAAGAACTATGTTAGTGCAAACACTATCCTAACTATGAATAAGTTTGAGTACAAAAAAGATGTTCTAAGAGGAACCGATGTAAGAGCCTTTATACGTGATGGAATGCTAGTTTTAGAAACTGGAGCAACCATTCTTAAAGATGCTGATATTGGTGATGTAGTAAAAATAAAAACAGATAAGGGAAAGCTATTTCGTGCAAAACTTGTCTCAAAATATAAAGTGATAATATTAGAATAATGAAAAAATTAATAGTAGGTATAAGTGGAGCAAGTGGAGTTAATCTTGCTCAAAAGTTTATAGAAAAACTACCAAAAAACATAGAAATATTTATTATAGCCTCAGATAGTGCAAAAATCGTTCTCAAAAAAGAGCAAAATCAAACTATCTTAGATGATAAAGACATAGGAGCCGTCACAGCTTCTGGATCATTTAAGTGTGATGCTATGGTTGTTATACCTTGTAGTATGAATACATTGGCAAAAATTAGCTATGGAATAGCAGACAATCTTCTTACAAGAACTGCGTCAGTTATGATAAAAGAGAATCGCTCTCTTCTTTTAGCTCCTAGAGAGATGCCATTTTCTGCTATTGCACTTGAAAATATGTTGAAATTATCTCGTTTAGGTGTAGTTATAGCACCACCAGTTAGTGCATACTACGCAGATATAAAAGAGCTTGAAGAGATGGAAGATTTTTTTATAGGAAAATGGTTTGATTTATTGGGAATCGAACACGAACTTTTTAAAAGGTGGGAAGGTTAATGAAAATTGCTATTTATCCAGGGACATTTGACCCTATTACGAATGGTCATGTAGACATTATAAAACGTGCTCGTGCAGTGTTTGATAAAGTTTATGTTGCTATCGCTCAATCTGAGAGTAAAAAACCTATGTTTTCACTCGAAGATAGAGTAAAAATGGTTCAACTTGCTACTCGTGAAATTGGAAATATAGAAGTTATATCATTCTGTGGTCTTTTAGTTGATTGTTGTAAAAAAAATGGCTCAAAAACAATAGTTAGAGGTTTAAGAGCAGTAAGTGACTTTGAATATGAACTTCAAATTGGATATGCAAATGCTTCACTCGATAAAGAGATAGATACAATATACTTCATGCCAAGCTTGGAGAGTGCTTTTATTAGCTCAACAGTAGTAAGAGACATATATAGACACAAAGGTATGATTTCACACCTAATTCCCAAAGAAGTAAATGAATATGTACATAATATTTGAAGGTGTTGATACTTGTGGAAAAAGTACACAAGTTGAACTGTTTGAAAAGCGTCATAAAAATATTGTTACAACCAAAGAACCAGGTGGCACAAAAGTTGGTCAAAAATTTCGTAAAATTCTTTTAGAAAGTAATGAGAAACTTAGTACAAATGCAGAACTACTACTTTTTTTAGCAGATCGTGCTGAACACTATGCCAAGATAGTAAAACCAGCATTAAAAGACAATCACATAATAAGTGATAGAGGTTTAATATCTGGCATATCTTATGCTTTAGCAAATCACCCAGAGCTTGACCGTGATTTTTTACTACATGTAAACAAATTTGCACTTGATGGAAACTTACCAGATAAAGTTGTGTTATTTAAAACAACTCTTGAACTTATAACATCAAGATTAGGAAATAAAGAGAAAGATACTATAGAAAAAAGAGGTATAGAGTACCTTTTAAAAGTACAAGATTTGATGAAAGAGACTTTGGAAGCTTTACATGTAGAGTTTATTGAAGTTGATTCAACAAAAACAATAGAAGAAATTTATAAAGAAATAGAAGGTTTTATATATGGTTAATCCACTTAGAGGAATGAAAGATACAGTTGGTGAGTTTAGTGAAAAATACACGTATTTTATAGAAAACTGCTCACGCATAGCAAAAAATTATGGATTTAGTTTTATTGAGACTCCCATACTTGAGGAGACGGCACTTTTTAAAAGAAGTGTGGGAGAGAGCAGTGATATCGTTGGTAAAGAGATGTATCAGTTTATAGATAAAGGTAAAAATGATGTTTGTATGCGTCCAGAGGGGACTGCTGGTGTTGTTAGAGCTTTCATTACTCATAAGTATGATAGAGCTGGTGGCGTAAAGCGTTTTTTCTACCATGGTCCTATGTTTAGATATGAGAGACCTCAAAAAGGAAGACTTAGACAGTTTCACCAGTTTGGAGCCGAAACTTTTGGAGTACAGAGCGTAAAAGAAGACGCTATGATAATTCTCATGCTTAAAGAGATGTTTGACTCTTGTGGCATCGGTTACAAGCTTCAACTAAACTCTTTAGGTTGTCCAGAATGTATGCCTCCATATAGAGAAAGTTTAGTTAAATTTTTAGATGCTACTGAAGGACTTTGTGAAGATTGTCTTAGAAGAAAAACTACAAACCCAATAAGAGTTCTTGATTGTAAAAATACAAATTGCCAAAAACTACTAGAGAATGCTCCTGTACTTTTGGAAAATCTATGTTCTACATGTAGAGATGATTTTAGTGAATTAAAAAACATTTTAGATGAGTTTGGTGTAGAGTATGAAATAGATACAAAATTAGTTCGTGGACTTGATTACTACAATAAAACTGCCTTTGAATTTGTAAGTGATGAGATAGGTGCTCAAAGTGCCATAGCCGGAGGTGGACGCTACGATAGACTTGTAGAGTTCCTTGATGGTCGCCCTACTGCTGGTGTTGGATTTGCTATGGGAATTGAGCGTTTAATGGACTTAATAGTGATGCCAAAAAGCGAAAAAGAGGGTTATTACGTAGGTGCTATGAGCGATGATGCTCTTAAAACTGTAATGCATCTAGTTATTAAACTTAGAAAAAGTAATGTAGTTCATACTCAATACGTTAGTAAAAGCATAAAAGCACACATGAAAGCTTCAGATAAAGTTGATGCAAAATTCTTCATCTGTATAGGTGATAATGAGTTAGAAAATAAAACTTATGTTATAAAAGATTTAGATACGAAAGAAGAAAAAAGCGTTGAATTACGGGATTGATATATGGGGAAATGACAACTATATTGTTGAAGATGGCAAGCTAAAACTCAAAGAGTTAAGCCAACCAGCACTTATTGATATAGTCAAAGATGTAAGGCAAAAGGGTCATACGGGCCCTCTTCTTTTTAGATTTCCTCATCTTATAAAAAAACAGATAAACCTTGCATATAATTATTTTGATAGAGCTATAGAAGAGTTTGAGTACCAAGGAAAATTTCAAGCTCTGTATCCATTGAAAGTAAATCAGTTTCCAAATTTTGTAAAAAATATAGTCAAACTTGGAGAAGAGTATAACTATGGACTAGAAGCAGGTAGTAAAGCTGAGCTTCTTCTTGCTATGTCATATAACAATCCAACTGCACCTATAACGGTAAATGGTTTCAAAGATAAAGAGATGATTGCTCTTGGTTTCATAGCTGCAGAGATGGGCTATAACATCACCCTTACAATAGAGGGTTTAAATGAGCTTGAAACAATCATAGAAACTTCTAAAAAACGATTTGGCTGTGTACCTCATATTGGTTTAAGAGTTAGACTTCATAGCTCTGGAGTTGGAGTGTGGGCAAAAAGTGGAGGGATTAACTCTAAATTTGGTTTGACTTCTACTGAGCTTATTAGTGCAGTTAAATTACTTGAAAAAAACTCTCTAATTGAGAAATTTAGTATGATTCATTTTCATATTGGTTCACAAATCACAGAAATACCTCCTGTAAAAAAAGCACTAAGAGAAGTGGGAAATATCTATGCAGAACTTAAAAAAATGGGGGCTATTAACCTAAACTCAATTAACTTAGGTGGTGGATTAGCGATAGAGTATTCACAATATGAAGACAAACTTCTTAGAAACTACACACTAAGCGAATATGCCAATGATGTTGTGTACCTTTTAAAAGAGATTGCATTGAAAAAAGAGGTAAGCGAACCTGATATATATATAGAATCAGGGAGATATATCTCGGCACATCATGCAGTTTTGATAGCACCTGTGTTAGAGCTTTTTTCAGGAGAGTATAATCAGTCAAAATTGATAGAAAAAGAGAACCCTCCTTTGATTCAGGAGCTTTATGATCTTTACTCTACAATTGATAAAAATAATGCTTTAGAATTTTTGCACGATAGCATTGACCACATGGAGTCCTTACTAACTCTTTTTGATTTAGGTTATATTGACTTACAAGATAGATCAAATACAGAGGTTTTGGTCAATTTAATCATTAAAAAAGCTGTTATACTTCTAAAAGACAAGCACTATAAAGAGCTTATATCAATTCAAGAGAGAGTTCAAGAGAGATATTTAGTTAACTTCTCTATCTTTCAAAGTATGCCTGATTTTTGGGGCTTAGGTCAGCATTTTCCTATAATGCCACTTGATAAACTTGATGAAAAAGCGACTAGGTCAGCATCTATATGGGACATCACTTGTGATAGTGATGGCGAGATTGGATTTAATCCTAAACAACCACTATTTTTGCATGATGTAGATTTAAAAAAAGATGATTATTTTTTAGGTTTTTTCTTAGTTGGTGCTTATCAAGAAGTACTTGGTATGAAGCATAACCTTTTTACACATCCGACAGAAATTACGATAAACATAACTAAAACAGGTTATGAGATAAAAAATATAACAGAAGCTCAAAGTATTTGTGATATATTTGAAGATTTGGATTATGAAATAGATGAAATAAAAAACAATTTAAAATCAAAAATCAAAAATTCAAACTTAGTAGAAATTACTGCTAAAAATCGCATGATAGAAGAGATAGAAGTACTATTGAACGACAATGGTTACCTAAAAAATGAGGAGTATAGATGAGCCATACATCAATTTGGCAGATAATAAAAGAGGATTTTTCTCAACCAATAAAAAACGATCCTGCACTAAATTCAAAATTTGAGTTAATTTTTAACTACCCAGGTGTTTGGGCATTAGTAAACTATAGATTTGCACACAAACTTTATATAAATAACTTTAAATTATTAGCTAGAATTATAATGGGATTTTCTCAAGTAATTACAAATATAGACCTACACCCAGCAGCCAAAGTTGGTAGACGTGTCTTTTTTGATCATGCTTTTGGTTTGGTTATTGGTGAAACTGCTATTGTTGGGGATGATGTTCTTATATATCAAGGGGTGACACTTGGTGGAGTCAATTTAAACAAAGGTGAAAAAAGACACCCTACTGTTTTAAGTGGTGCTGTCATTGGTGCTGGAGCTAAAGTTTTAGGAAACATAACAATAGGACATAACAGCCGTATTGGTTCAAACTCTGTTGTTGTTAAAGATGTCCCAGATGAGTCAACAGCAGTTGGAATTCCAGCTCGTGTTATTACAAAAGGCAGAGATAAAAGTCAAATGGCACACAATAAAATACCTGATATCAACAAAGAACTTTTTGGATATTTGTTTAAACGTATTAAGATTTTAGAAGATGCAATGCAGACTTGTGACAAGACTGCATGTAACAAAGATATACATAATCAAGATATGGAACTAGATAAAATCTATGAGTTATACCTAAAATCAATAAAAGATTAGATATAATGCCCATAAAAATATAAAAGGGCATTATATGATTGCAAAACGTATTGAAGTATTATCTGAGTCATTAACTATAGCGATAACCACTCTTGCAAAAGAGATGAAAGCGAGCGGAAAAGATGTATTGAGTTTTTCTGCAGGTGAGCCTGATTTTGGTACTCCTGCTGTCATTAGAGAAGCAGCAATACAAGCTATACGAGATGGAAACTCGACATATACACCTATTCCTGGCACTCCTGAAGTTCTAAAAGCTATTCAAACAAAGCTCAAAAGAGACAATGGACTTGTTTATGAGACAAATGACATTGTTACAAATAATGGTGCTAAACACTCTTTATTTAACCTTTTTCAAGTACTTTTAAATAAAGGAGATGAAGTCATAATTCCTGCTCCTTACTGGGTAACTTACCCTGAAATAGTAAAGTATAGTGAAGGTGTCCCTGTCTATATTGAAACTGATGATGCAAGTGAATTTAAAATAACGCCTGAACAACTAAAAAATGCTATTACAAACAAAACTAGAGTTCTTATAATCAATACTCCTTCA
Source organism: uncultured Sulfurospirillum sp. (assembly GCA_964530865.1). Classification (GTDB taxonomy): domain Bacteria; phylum Campylobacterota; class Campylobacteria; order Campylobacterales; family Sulfurospirillaceae; genus Sulfurospirillum_A. Next base: position 23,595 of record CAZHBU010000022.1, on the reverse strand, counting down.
AATCCAACTGGATCTGTCTACTCTAAAACAGATTTAGAAGCTTTAGCAGAAGTTCTTAAAGGCACTGATATTTTAGTTTTTTCTGATGAAATGTATGAAAAAATCATGTTTGATGGAACAGAGTTTGTTTCAGTAGCATCTATTAGTGATGATATGTTCGACAGAACAGTTACTATAAATGGACTAAGTAAATCAGTAGCTATGACAGGCTGGAGATTTGGTTATATGGCAACTCCCATTAAAGAGTTGACAGCTGCGGTGAGAAAACTTCAAAGTCAAAGTACTTCAAACATAAACTCAATCACACAAAAAGCTTCTATACCTGCACTTTTAGGTGAAGCCGATAGTGATATAGAGATGATGAGAAAAGCATTTGAAAAGAGAAGAGATTTAGGTATAAAAATGTTCAACTCAATAGATGGCCTTAGTGTTGTAAAACCAAATGGTGCATTTTATCTATATATTAACTTCAAAAAAGTTACCAATGACTCCGTAGAGTTTTGTAAAAGACTTTTAGCAGAAAAAGGTGTAGCAACTGTTCCTGGTGTTGGCTTTGGAACAGAGGGTTACTTTAGATTTTCTTTTGCAACAGATGAAAAAAGTATCATTGATGGCATAAATAGAATAGAAGATTTTCTAAAGAGCTACTAATGAATAAATATACCATTGACTTAGCAAATACATGTTTAGGTTGTAAAAAACCATCATGTCAAAAAGGTTGTCCAGTAGATACTCCCATAGAAGAGATGATAAGACTTTTTCTTTCAGGAGAGATAGCAACTGCGGGAAAAATGCTCTTTGAAAATAATCCTCTTTCAGTTATATGTTCATTAGTGTGTCCTCACGAAAAGCATTGTGAGGGTCACTGTGTTTTAAACAAAAAGAAAACTGCTGTTAGTGTTGGTGCTATTGAGCACTATATTTCTGATTTTTATATGAATTCTACAGAGTTTAATAAGCCCAAGTATAACGGTCATAATGTAGCTATTATTGGTAGTGGACCTGCTGGGATTGCATTAGCTTTTATACTTGCATCTAAAGGTTATGGGATTACTATGTATGATGGACAAAGTCAAATCGGAGGAGTTTTAAGATATGGAATTCCTGATTTTAGACTAGATAAACGAGTACTAGATAAACTTATAAGCAGACTGAAACAACTTGGTGTTAAAATTAGACGCAACATCATGATTGGTAAACACTTAACTATTGAAGATCTATTTCGTGATGAATTCAAAGCTATATTTGTTAGTATTGGTGTAAATGTACCAAAAAAACTAAATATCAAAGGTGAAAGTCTTGGTCATATTCACTATGCAACAAACTACCTAAAAGATCCAGTGACATATGATATAGGAAAAACAGTAATTGTCCTTGGTGCTGGTAATGTTGCTATGGATGCGGCAAGAACAGCTGCAAGAAATGGTGCAAAAAATGTTACAATCATGTACAGAAAAGGTGAAGAAAACATGCCAGCTGAAAAGCACGAGATTGAATGTGCAAAAATAGATGGTGTTAAATTTGACTTTTTTAAAGAGCCAATCGAACTCGTAGAAGATGGGCTTATATACAAAAAAACGGATGAAAATGATGTTACAGGATTTGTACAAGCTGATGCTATCTTTATTTCAATTAGTCAAAGTCCAAATGATATATTAGTTAAAAATGCAAATATTGATGTAAATGATAGAGGTCTTATAAACCTAGATGACTCAGGTATGACTTCAAGATCTGGAGTGTTTAGTGCTGGAGATATTGTTACAGGAGCTAGAACTGTTGTAGAAGCAGTAGCACTATCAAAAAAAGTTGCTGTATCAATTGAGGAATATATAAAAAAAGAGTACTAATTAAAAACCTCTACATGTAGAGGTTTTTAAACTAGTTGTTGTTTTCAAACTGTTTTTTTGCCTCTTGAAGAGACTCAATAAGCTGATCTAAATTTTCATAAGGAATATGTGCTTTCCAATCCGGACTTGCATCATCACCTTTAAGTGAAATCCCTATACTAACTACTGGAAATGAACCTGTTCCGTATGGTTCTTCCAAATGAGAAACCGAGATGATTCCTTTTTTTGTCTCTGCTAATGCAAATTTATTTAAAATTGTGTTTTTTCCACCCATATTTTTTCCTTTATTTTTTCTGTTTTGTACTAAAGTACTTTATCATTCTTAGTTGAGTTTTCAACCAATCTTTTTGTAACATCAACGGAAAACCACCATAAGTTTTTCCACCTTCAACAGATTTGGTTATACCACTACGAGCAGCAAACTGTGCAAAATCACCTATATGAAGATGTCCTCCAGCAGCAGATTGTCCACCTATAACAACATTTCGTCCCATAGTAGTTGAGCCTGCTAACCCAGACTGAGCTACCATAATACATGACTGTCCCAACTCACAATTGTGTCCAATCTGTACTAAATTATCTATCTTTGTATTTTTGCCTATTCTAGTTGTACCAAAAACAGCACGATCTACTGTACTATTGGCTCCAATCTCTACATCATCTTCTAAAACTACTTTACCAGTATGGTATATTTTTACATGCTCACCTGAATCAGTATGTGCATAACCATAACCGTCACTACCTATGATAGCTCCTGCTTGGATAAAACAGTTTTCACCTATGACAGTATCGTCATAGACTACTACATTTGGATAAATTCTTGCATTTTTACCGATAGTTACATTAGCACCAATCACAGCACCAGCCATAACATAAGCACCCTCTTCTATACAACTACCATCACCAATGACTGCACTTTTATCTACAATTGCTTTGTCATGTATACTATTTTTATCATTATTTAGAAAAGGTTTTTTAGCAAAATAACCACTCATACGTGCCATATCAAGATATGGATTTGTACTAATAACAGCGTTACATGTAGACGGTAAAAGTTCTACATATTCATCTTTAAGTATAACTGCTCCAGCTTTTGTATTTTTAAGTTCATCTAAAAGTTTCAGATCATTTAAAAAAGCTATTTGTGATTTATCGGCATCTTTTAGAGTCCCAAAAGATGAGACTCCAAAATCTTTGCCAGTATATGTTATATTTAATTCTTTTAGTATATCAACTAAATTCATTAAACGTCCAATGCAACAGAACCACCACGCACCATTTCTGTTGGGTTATATTTTTTGATAGCTTTTAAAAAGTTATCTATTCTTTTTGCATCATCAGCGACCATAACAACAACAAAGTTTTCTCCACTACTTGCTATAGTTCCATTATATGCTTTAAGCATAGCATCAAGTCCATTAAAATCTTCATTTAGAGGGATTTTAACTAATGCCATCTCTTTTTCTACAAACTCTTCTGATTCTATAACTTTATAAGTTGGTATAAGTTTATGAAGTTGTTTTACAATTTGCTCTAAAACTCTTTTGTTTCCACTTGTTACAATCGTTAGTCTTGAAAACTCTGTATTTGGAACTGGTGCAACTGTTAAACTATCTATGTTGTAACCACGACCAGCAAAAAGTCCTGATATACGTGATAGCACAGCTTCTTCATTGATAACGATTACAGAAAGTACTCTTCTTACATTTTCCATCATCTACTCCTTGTACTCTAGCATCATATTGTATAGCGTTCCACCAGCTGGTACCATTGGTAAAACATTTTCAAATCTATCTACTTCAACATCTATAAAAGCTACTTTATTGCTGTCTATTGCGTCTTTTAATGCTTTATCAAACTCATCTTTGGTTTTTACTCTATACCCAACTCCACCAAAACTCTCTGAAAGTTTTACAAAATCTGGTTGAGTCTGAATATCTGTTGATGAGTATCTTTTATCATAGAAAAATGTCTGCCATTGACGAACCATACCTAAAAATTTGTTATTTAAAATTATATTTACTACTGGTATATTCATCTCAACTGCGGTCATAAGCTCTTGAACATTCATTAAAATTGAACCATCACCAGTAAAGTTAATAGATACTTTTTCAGGATTTGCTCTTTTAACACCAATCGCAGCAGGTAGTCCAAAGCCCATAGTGCCTAGACCTCCACTTGTTATAAATTGACGTGGAAAACTAAAAGGATAAAACTGTGCTGTCCACATCTGGTGCTGTCCAACATCAGTCGTAATAAAAGCATCTCCTCCTAATATATCTCCAACTCTCTCTATGACCCACTGAGGCTTCAGTACTTCATCAGAATCTTCATATCCTAATGGGTGTATTTCATTGTATCTGTTAAGTAAATCTCTCCAGCTTTTATATTTTGATGAATCAACTTTTTCTTTTGCCAAAGGAATCATACCCTCAACAACATTTTTCAAATCTCCAACTATAGGAAAATCAACATCAACAATCTTTCCTATACTGCTTGGGTCAATATCTATATGAATTATTCTTGCATGTTTAGCAAATTCACTTAGTTTTCCCGTAACTCTATCATCAAATCTAGGTCCAAAAGCTATCATAAGATCTGCTTCACTCATTGCCATATTTGCACTATAACAACCATGCATTCCTAGCATTCCTAAAAGAAGTGGGTTCTCATCACCCATAACTCCTCTTGCCATCAATGTTTCAACGGCAGGAATTCCTGTTATTTTTGCAAATTCACGAACTGCTTCACTTGCATTTGAGTTAATCGCACCACCACCAATGTAAAGCACTGGTCTTTTTGCATTAGCTATAGCTTCTACCGCTTTTTTAATCTGACGAACATTACCTTTATAAGTAGGTTTATATGTTTGCATTTTAATCGTATCAGGGTAATCAAACTTTGCTATTTGAGCAGTAACATCTTTTGGAATGTCAACATGAACGGGTCCAGGACGACCACTACGAGCAATATAAAATGCCTCTTTAAGTATACGAGACAGATCTTTTGCATCTTTAACAAGATAGTTATGCTTTACACAAGGACGTGAAATACCAACTGCATCAATCTCTTGAAATGCATCAGTTCCAATCACACTAATAGGTACCTGACCACTTATAACAACCATAGGAACAGAATCCATATAAGCTGTTGCAAGTCCAGTTACTGCATTTGTAAATCCAGGTCCACTTGTCACAAAAGCTACACCAACATCACCACTACTTCTTGCATATCCGTCTGCTGCATGAATTGCAGCTTGTTCGTGCCTAGTCAATATATGTTGAAAATGATTTTGTTTATATATTTCATCGTAAACATTCATAATAGCACCACCAGGATAGCCAAAGACTACACTTACGTTCTCCTTTGCTAGTGCTTCAACAACCATTTGAGAACCGTTTAATTCCATGACTTCTCCTCTACTATATTTATTTACTTTTAAAAAAGTCTTTAATTATATCAAAATAACATTAATATTACATTTTTTAGACTTTACTCTTTTATTCTTCGAATAAGTAATCCCAAGAGTATGAAACATAAGGCAATCCAAGCATTCGCATTTGGTAATTCTGATAAAAATACCCATGCCCAAAAAATAGCAAATAAGGGAATAATATAAGCAACTTGTGACATAAACTGCACACCAACTCTTTGTACTAATTTAACTCTAACTAAAGAGGCAATTGCCGTTGGAAAAATTGCTAAATAAACTATAGTTAATGCAGATACCCCACCAAAATCTATCTGTGAAATCTCACTAAAAGAGATAAAAGGCAACATAACAAATGTTGCTGTTAAAAACATAGAAGTTGAACATACAACTACGTTGATATTTCTAAGTTTACGTATGAGTAATCCAGCACTTATGTAACACACCGTAGCCAATAAAACTGCCAACTGTCCATAAATAGCATCAACTCTTTGATTTGCTATGTCACTACCAACAAGTATAAACACTCCTAAAAAGCCAAAAGCTACACTTATGAGTTTAAAAAGTGAAAATTTTTCATCGTCTGTGGTATAGTGAGAAAGTAACAAAGCAATAAAAGGACCACACGAGAGCATAATTGCAGCAGTCGAGCTATCAATATACTGCTGTCCCCAACTAATGAGAAAAAAGGGAACTGCGTTATTGAGTATGCCTGCTAGTATGAGAATTTGCCAAGATTTTTTGTCTTTTGGAAATGAATATTGTTTGTAAACAATAACTACAAGTAAAAAAATAGCAGCAAAACTTATCCTTCCAAAAGCTACTAAAAAAGGAGGTAAATTCTCTATAGCTATCTCTATGGCTAAAAATGAACTACCCCAAATTGCTGAAAGTATTAGTAGCTGTATATAATCACCAAATTTTGGTATTTCAACTTTAGCTATAGTGATACACCTGCTATTTTAAGTGCAGACTCTATATACATCTTTCTCATTTTTTCAAATAGAGGACCAGGTTTTCCAGAACCTATTTTTTTGCCATCTATTTCTACTATTGGTAAAACAAATGTTGTTGCACTTGACAAAAATGCCTCATCAGCATCATATGCTTCTTCAACTGTAAAAAGTCTCTCAACAATCTCTATATTGTGTTCATTTGCAAGTTCAATTAAAAGTTTTCTTCTAATTCCAGGTAAAATAGAGTTAGAAAGTGGTCTAGTTATGATTTTCCCATCTTTTACAATGTAAGCCGATGATGAAGTTCCTTCTGTTACAAAACCATCTTCTACCATCCAACCTTCATATGCACCTGCTCTGTGAGCCTCCTCTTTTGCCATACATTGTCCAAGTAGTGCAATAGACTTTACGTCTCGTCTTTTCCATCTTATATCTTTAACTGTAACAACTTTCAATCCTGTTTGAGCTTGTGGGTTGTTTATAATACTTTTACTAAATGCAAAAGCCATCACAGTAGTAGGTGTATTTTCTGGGTAAAAAAACTCACGAGGGGCAACACCACGAGTCACCTGCATGTAGACTCCACCCTCTTTTATGTCATTTCTCTTTATAAGCTCATCAATCATAGTTAAAAACTTATTTTTTTCAATAGGCCAAGCAAGTTCTATCTCACTTAAACTTCTCTCAAGCCTCTCCAAAAATGGTTCTCTATCAAGAATGGTAGAGTTAACAACAGGTACAACTTCATAAACACCATCACCAAAAAGAAATCCTCTATCAAAAACTGATACCTTAGCTTCACTCTCATCCATATATTCGCCATTTAAAAAAACTATTTTACTCAATTTGTAATCTCCTAAATAAATTTATAATTCTTAGACTAAGTCTATTGTGTATTTTACATACAACTAACTTTTTTTTTGCTAAAATAGAAAAAAAATAAAAGGACAAAAATGTTACTAGGTGTAAATATAGATCATATAGCAGTTTTAAGAGAGGCTAGAAAGATAAATGACCCAGATCCACTTGATGCAGTAAGTCTAGTAAAAAGAGCTGGAGCTGACCAGATAACAATACACTTAAGAGAAGATAGACGACATATAAATGACATGGATGCTCTTCGCATCATAGAAAACTCACAGCTTCCAATAAACATGGAGTGTGCTATAGATCCTGAAATCATAGACACTGTTATAAAGATGAATCCTCATCGAGTTACACTAGTTCCTGAAAAAAGAGAAGAAGTTACAACAGAAGGTGGACTTGATTTAATAAAAAACTTTCAAGCCATAGATAAGATTTCAAAAAGACTAAAAGAGGCAAATATAGAACTCTCTGTTTTTATAGACCCAAATATGTTTCAACTCAAAATGGCTAAAAGTTTAAATGCCCAGTGGATAGAACTACACACAGGCTCTTATGCAAACATATATGCTATGCTTTTTTCAAACCTAAAAAATACAAACCATTCAATCAAAGAGTTAGACTTACCAAGAGATGAGCTACATGTAAAACTTGAAAATTCTATAACAGAACTAAAAGAGTCATCAAAACTAGCACACGATATAGGTTTAAAAGTAGCTGCTGGTCACGGTCTAAACTACCAAAACGTAAAAACCATAGCAAATATACCAAATATAATTGAGTTAAATATAGGTCAAAGTATCATCGCTCGTAGTATATTTACTGGTTTTGAGAGTGCTGTAAAAGATATGATTGATGAAATTAGCGATTAGTATTGGTGATATCAATGGCATAGGTCTAGAGATAGCCTTACGCTCTCACGAAACTATAAAAGAGTTATGTGAACCTATCTACTGCATCAACAAAACCATGCTTTATTGGGGAGCAGCTACACTTGGACTTGATGTTCCTAAAAACTTTAAATATAAAAAGTGTGGCGAGGTTTTTGAGATAGAAGCAGGAGTAAGTACAAAAGAGGCAGGGAAATTGTCTTTCACTAGTTTTTCTACCGCTATAAAACTCGCTAAAAAATCTAAAGTAGATGGCATAGTCACATTGCCAATCAACAAAGAATCATGGGAAAAAGCTGACGTACCTTTTATAGGTCATACAGATGCACTAAGTAACAAAGCCATTATGATGCTAGGGTGTGAAAAGATGTTTACTATACTCTATACTCACCATATACCCTTAAAAGATGTTAGTCAAACTTTGACTTCGAAAAAACTAAAAAAGTTTCTTTTAACAGTACAAAACTCTTTACATGTAGACAAAATTGGAGTTTTAGGACTAAATCCACATGCTGGTGATGGCGGTGTGATAGGAGATGAAGATTTCAAAATAGAAAAAGCAATCAAAAAAGTAAATAAGAAACTTGGGAGGAAAGTTTTTTACGGTCCCTTAGTCCCCGATACAGCCTTTACATGTAGAGGCAGAAAAGAGTTCAAATACTTTGTCTGCATGTACCACGATCAAGGACTTATACCACTAAAAGCACTCTATTTTGACGAAAGTATCAACGTAAGTTTGAATGCTGGAATAATTAGAACTTCTGTTGACCATGGCACAGCATTTGATATAGCGTATAAAGATAAAAACCCATCTTGCGTAAGTTATATAAATGCTATAAAAGAAGCTATTACATTAAGTAAATCTAAAAATTATTAATAGCTTCTAAGCTTAATAATTCTTTTGATTTTATGATAGCACTATCTTTATCTAAAAATAAATTTTCCTCGCCAATCAACTCTCCTATACCCATTTTTATAAGGCGACCTTTCATTTTATCTGAGTGTAAAATCATAATCGTCTTACACTTTTGTAATTTTAGATTTTCAATTATATCTTCCATTGCAAATATAGCTGAAAGATCCATAAATGGAACAGACTTACAATTAAAAATCATGACTTTTGTATTTAACTTATCTGCTGAACGATTTATGATTGTGTTTACTGAACCAAAGAAAAAAGGGCCATCAATAGAAACCATTCGAATCTTATGGTCTGTACAGCAAGTTATCTGTGTATCAGTATCAGCTGTATGCTCTTCATGTATATCTAAAAAATCTATCTCAATTTTTCTAGTTATTCTATGAATCAAAAGTAAAGCAGAAAGAGTTATGCCAACTCCAACAGCAGTAATAAGATCTATAAAAACTGTTAAAAATAGAACAGTTATCATGACATATAGATCATATTTAGGTGCTGTTTTAATTTTTTTGAGTAATCTATAATCCAAAATATCGATCCCAACTTTTATAAGTATTCCAGATAAGACTGCTAAAGGAATTTTCTCTACAATGCTACTTGCGCCAACTATTGTGGCCATCAAGAACAGTGAATGAATTACACCTGAAAGTCTAGTTGTTCCACCATTTTTGATGTTAACAACAGTTCTCATGGTTGCACCAGCTCCAGGAATTCCTCCTATGAGACCAGCGACTGCATTTCCTATACCTTGACCTATAAGTTCTTTATTTGGATTGTGTTTTGTTTTACTCATTGAATCTGCAACCAATGATGTCAAAAGAGAGTCAATAGTTCCTAGAATTGCAAGTGTAAAAGCATAAGGGATTATGACATCAAGATGTGTAAAATTAAAACTTGGCATATAAAGTGTAGGGAGCGTTGAAGGGATGTTACCAATAGTTTTTACATCAAAATCAGCATATATACTAATCAAAGTTGCAACTATAAGTGCTATGAGTGTTGGAGGAAAGATTTTTGCTATCTTTTTTGGAGTAAAAAAGAGGATTACTAAAGCTATGGCTCCAAGTAAAAAACTTTCATAATGAAACTGTGAAAAACTATTCATAAGGCTTGCAATAATATGCAAAATTGTACCAGACTCATCTGCTCCTATGATTGGGTTTATTTGTAAAATAATGATAATAATTCCAATACCGCTCATAAAACCAGATATAACTGGATAAGGAATAAAGTGTATAAATTTTCCAACTTTTACGAAAGCTAAGAGAATTTGAAAGATACCAGTTAGAAAAAAGATAAAAACTATGGTGTTAATATCTCCAGCAAAAAGTGCTATTGTTGAAGTTGCAACAACCGTCATAGGTCCTGTTGGTCCAGAAATTTGCGTTTTTGTTCCACCAAAAATAGCAGCAAAAAAACCAAGAGCAATAGCACCATAAAGCCCCGCAATAGCACCAGCTCCACTAGCCACACCAAAAGCAAGAGCAAGTGGAAGTGCTATAACACCTGCAGTAATGCCACCAAAAAAATCGCCTTTTATATTTTGTAAACTCATTTAAACCTTCTTATAATAAAAAGTTATTATTCTACCTTTTAACTTAAAAGGTCATTAAATAATACTACTATTGTTAATCTTTTCTTAAGTTCAAAAGTGACATAATACTAAATCAAGATTAATATTATAAAATAAGGATAAATTGATGAAATTAATACTAACTTCATTCTTGCTTCTTACTACAGTCTTAAATGCACATTTTCAGGTAATACTACCGCAAAATGATACAGTTTCAACAACAAAAACACAAAAGATATCACTATCTTTCATGCACCCTTTTGAACAGACCTACATGAATATGAAAAAACCAAATAGCTTTGGCTACTATTTGGATGGAAAAAAAACAGACTTAACAGATAAGTTAGTAGGTAAAAAAATCAACAACTTTCAAACTTGGAGTTATAAGACAAAGTTTAAAGACATGGGTGATTATATCTTTTTTGTTGACCCTGTTCCTTATTTTGAGCCAAGTGAAGGCAAGTTCATACGACACATTACAAAAACTATTATTGATGTTCATAATGCAGGAGAAGGTTGGGATGCTAAAGTTGGTTTAAAAGCAGAGATAGTTCCTTTAGCTCGTCCGTATAGCCTCTATCAAGGAAATATTTTTAGTGGAATTGTTTACTATAAGGGGAAGCCTGTTCCTTATGCTAAAATTGAAGTAGAATTTTACAACAAAATAAAAAAAGTGACTCCTATAGAAAATCACATAACACAAGTTATAAAAGCTGATAAAAATGGTGTCTTTCACTACGCTATGCCTTTTAAAGGATGGTGGGGGTTTGCAGCTCTTATTGAAGATGATGTTAAAATAAAATTTAAAGAAAAAGAGTATCCAGTAGAGCTTGGTGCTGTAATTTGGGTTAAAGCGTACTAAAATGCATATTAGTGAAGGTGTGTTAAACCCCCAAATCCTTATTGGTGGAGCTATTGTAAGCACTTTGATCGCAACTTATGCTCTTAGAAAGCTCAAAAATAAAGAGATTCCTTTAGTAGCAGTATTTTCTGCCCTCTTCTTTTTAGCCTCTTTTATACACATACCAGTTGGGCCAGCTTCAGTTCACCTTATACTAAACGGTATCATAGGTGCCATATTGGGTATAAGAGCTTTTATTGCTATTGGTATTGCTCTTCTACTTCAAGGTCTACTTTTTGGTTATGGCGGCGTTAGTACACTTGGTATCAACACTTTTAATCTTGCGTTTCCTGCACTCATAGGTTTTGTTATATTTTCTCTACATGTAGAAAACCCAATGCTTAAAAAAATAAAATTCTTTTTAGTAGGTTTCTTACCTATAACAGCTTCAGCTTTAATGCTCTCACTAACACTTGCATTTAATGGAGAAGCACTTATTCCCGCAGCAAAAGTTGCATTTGTTGCCAATATGCCTGTTATGTTTATAGAGGGTTTTATCACTCTATTTGCACTTCTGTTTTTAGAAAAAGTTTACCCATCTATTTTTAAGGAAATTAAATGAGGTTTTTAATTCTCATTTTTTTACTTTTAAATTCACTTTATGCACATAAGCTATATATTCTAGCTGATGATGATGGAAAAACTCTACATGTAAAGAGTTATTTTACTAAAAGTTCATCTTGTCAAAATTGTAAAGTTGAGATACTTGATAGCAATGGAAAAGTTCTATTTAAGAAAAAGACAAATACTAAAGGAGAGGCTAACTTTCCCTTTGCTATGAAAAATATCAATATTGAGGTTACTGCTTCAATGGGGCATAAAAATAGTATCTCTTATGAAAGTGAAAATGAAGTTATAAGTATAGAAAAAAACGAATCATACAAAAAAGTACTCCTTGCTTTGGGTATAATAGCGTTTATATTTTTTATACTTAAGGTGGTTATTAAAAAGTGATTTCATCTTCTTTTGGTCTCATATCTGTCATCATCTATAGTTTTGGTCTCTCTTTTTTCAAGACTCTACATGTAAGCATATTTATTGCTCCTATATTTTTAATGATAATTCAAAAACAAGCAATACTACCCACTTCAAAAAAACTACTATTTCTAAATATTTTTATTGTTATTATGAGTTTGAGTGCCCTTGTTAATCAAGATTACAATTATGCGATTTTGATATTTTGTCGTTCTAATGCTGTTATACTTTTTACACTACTTGTTTTTTACAACAAAACTCTATTTGATATAGCTACAGGAATGCAAACTTTAAGAGTTCCAGATAAGCTCTCAAGTCTATTTTTCTTTGTAGCAAAATTTGTCATCATCATAAAAGAAGAATACAACATAACCAAAAAAGTAATGAGAGTCAGAAACTTTAGAGCAAAAAGCAATCTATTTAGTTACAAAATCTATGCTAATGTTACTGGGATGATGATAGTCAAATGCTTTGATAGAGCACAAAAACTAAAACATACAATGATACTTAGAAACTTTCAAGGCAAGATTTATCAAAGTAAATCAGAAAAAATTACGAAGCTAGATTTAGTTATACTTCTTGTTGTTATTCTATCTTTAAGTATTCAATTTGGAAAGGTAAGTTTATGAGCTGTTCAGTGACTCTTAAAAAACTCTCTTATGAAAATGGTGGAAATACTCTATGTCAAAACATAGATTTGAACATAACACACAAAGAAAAGATTGCTATTATTGGACCAAATGGTTGTGGTAAAACAACTCTACTCGATATAATTGCGGGATTAAAACAAAAAAATAGTGGTTCATTAGAACTTTTTCACAATGTTGTAGAGTGCGAAAAAGACTTTAAACCAATGAGAGACTTGGTAGGTTATCTTTTTCAAAACTCAGACAATCAGTTCTTAGCACCTATAGTTTTAGATGATGTAGCATTTTCACTACAAAGTGGTGGGATGAATCAAGAGGAAGCTATCTTAAAAGCAACTATGATACTAAAAGACTTAGGCATAGAGCATTTAAAAGAAAAAGTAGTATATAACCTCTCAGGTGGAGAAAAAAAGCTTGTAGCCCTTGCTGGAGTCTTAGTAACTGAGCCAAAACTAATGCTACTAGATGAGCCAACCAATGGGCTAGACCATAAAATGCAACTAAAATTAGTTGATATTTTAAAAAACATAGACAAAAGCATAATTATAGTTTCTCATCACAGAGAGTTTATAGACTCAATCGTAGATAAAGTCTATGAAATTAGACCTGACGGCTTAGTTTTGATTGCAAATCATTCAACTCACATAAAGCCTCATACTCATTAGCATTGTCAATAACATAGTCAACCTTTTTAGGTTTTCTATAGACTTTATCATAATACTCAACAAGTAGAATCTCTGCTACTTTTGACAAATCTCTATTTTCATAACTCTTTATCGCTTCAAGTTTTGAATTTTTTGCTATGTAAGGAGTTATTCGCTCCATTGATTTGAAAAAATACTCATCATCTATATTGATATAGTCTTTCAAAATTCTCTCAACTCTTTGCTCTAATGGGGCCGTTATCTCTACTCTAAGACTGCTTTGAAGTCTAGTATAAAGTAAGCTTGGTTGAGTGACTGAGCCTATTTTTTTACTCTCGCCCTCTACAAATATCCAAGCATTTTCATCTATACATTGTAGCTTATAAGCAAGTTTATTTTGAAAAGCTTTTTGAGAAGGTTGTGCACCGTTCATGAGACCAAATGTAGAACCAAAGTGGTTTGCTAAGCCCTCTAAATCTAGTGAAGGAGATAGCTTTTGTATAAGTTCACTCTTACCACAACCAGTATTGCCACCAAGAACTATGAAGTTTTCATGTTTAAAGTTTTCAACATAGTTAAGAACATACTGTCTATAGTCTTTATAACCTCTCTCAATTTTATAAACCCTATAACCAGTTATAGAAAGAATTGTAGCGAGAGAAGTTGAACGTAATCCACCTCTAGCACAGTAAATACCTATTTTACTTCCTAGTGAAAGAGTTTTATTGATAGTTTTAAGGTGATTTGAGACATTTTGACAAATATAACTTGCACCAAAAACTTTTGCATCTTGTTTTGAGTGCTGAACATACATCTCACCTATTTCATGATGCTCTTCATCACTTAAAGCATACAAATTTTTAGCAGTTGGTAGATGTGACTCTTCAAACTCTTTGGGACTTCTAGCATCTATTATCAACTCATAATTATCTATATCATTATAGAAATCATCTATATTTACTTCGGTTAACATAAAATCAGCTTCTTTTCAAATATTGATTTTAATTTTTGATATATTTTTTCAAAATCCGAAGAGTAAACTCTTGTGTCACCAATAGTTGTTATAAAATTAGTGTCCCTGCTCCATCTTGGCACTATGTGATAATGAACATGTTCTGCAATTCCTGCACCACCACACTCCCCGAGATTCATACCAATATTAACTCCATGTGCACCAAACTCTTCTTTTAAAAGACTTACAGAACTTTGAACTAACTCACTCATTTCAAGCCAAACTTTTGTTTCTAGTTTTTCTATTGCGTCTACATGTAGATTAGGAATAATCATAAAATGACCTGGTGTATATGGGTATTTATTCATAACTAAAAAGCAGTTTTCAAATCTTTTTATAACATGTAATTCATCATCATTTTTATTTTCACATATATAACAAAATGGACAACCTTTAATAGGATTTTTTACGTATTCATCTCGCCATGGGGCATATAAATGCTCCATTTATACTTTTACCAACTCTTTCAAAGATTCACTGATATTCTCTTTTCTCATGAAGTGCTCACCTATTAAAAATGCATCAGCTCCAACGCTACTTAGATGCTCTATAGTCTCTTTATCCTTAAGTCCACTCTCTGCAACAATGATTTTTCCATTTGGAATCAAAGGCATAAGCTTTTGCGTTAGATTCATATCCATCTCAAATGTATCAAGATTTCTATGATTTATACCGATTATATTGGCTCCAGCGAAGATGGCTTTTGTCAAGTCATCTTTATCGTGAATCTCAACCAAAGCATCCATTCCTAATCTCCAAGTATATTCTAAAAGTTCCTTTAACTCTTTTTTACTAAGAGCTTTTGCAATAAGTAGTATAAAATCAGCGCCATAAACAACAGCTTCAAGAACTTGGTACTTATCAACTATAAAATCTTTTCTCAAAAGTGGAGTAGAAACATAACGTCTTATACCTGTCAAGTACTCAATATTGCCTTGAAAGTAGTGAGGTTCAGTCAAAACACTTATAGCGCTTGCTCCTCCTTTTTCATACTCTTGAGCAATCATAAGTGGGTCAAAATCTTCTCTTATAACTCCTTTACTAGGACTAGCCTTTTTTACTTCAGCAATAATTCTATAAGGATTTTCTTTAGTAGCAGTAAGGTAAGGTTTTATATCTCTTGGAGCAAATGGATTAAAAGCTAGACTTCTGCCTAACCAGTCCATAGTGAACTCCTCTTTTCTTTTTGCTAAATCTTCTCTAGTTTTATCTATAATTTCATCTAATATCATTTTTTATCCACACATTTATTTATTTTTATTGAGTGATCTATCAACTCTTCTTCTTTACTTACTTCAATCAGCTTATCCATTATCACTTTTGCCTCTTTACAACGCCCTAATTTGTAATATCCCCAAGCCAAAGAGTCTAAGTAAAATGGAGAATTCGGCTCTTTTAAAAGTGCTTCTTGAACAAGTCCTATACCTTTGTTTATGTCAATATCATGGTCAATCAAAAGGTACCCATAGTAGTTATAATACAGTGGGTCATGTAGTTTTCTAACAACTTTTTCAAACTTTTTTGAGACTGATTTTAATATTTTATTATCAAGTTTCTTTTTATTGGATTCGTATTCATAGATTGCCATTCTACCAAGATAATCAATCTTTGATGTACTTTTATAAAGTCGCTCAGCAATAGTGTATGCACCTCTATAGTCACGAGATGAAACATATATGCCTAGTAACATCTCTTGATTGTATCCACTCTCATCTAAAAATTTTATTGCTCCATTTTTGTCTTTTATATAGATAAGTAATTCTACTACTTTTTTTGCATATTCATCATTCTTATACCTATTGTATAGTTTTTTATATGTTGATATAACACCATTTATATTTTTCTCTTTTCCATATATCTCTATGAGTTTAAAGCAACTATTAACTTCACAAGTCTGCATTCGTATATGCGTCTCTAAAAGAGCAATTGCATCATCTTTTTTATCTAAATAATTGTACTGAATATCGACTATATGAAGAAGAGAATTTTCATTATTGTCCAATCTATATGCACTTTCAAAATACTTTAATGCCAATTCATATGATTTAGATTGCAAATAAATAGAACCTGCTATCTTTAAATTTCTTACGCTTTTGTCATCTTTCAAAAGTGATAAAATCTTTTTTTGTGCTTCTTTATTCCTTTTTTGTTGTATTAAAAAACCTATCTCTATGCGTCTTAATTCACTATTTTTAGGTGCTTTCTTAAGTGCAACTTGCAGTAGTTGTTCTGTCTGTTCAACATCTTTTGATAAAAATGAAATTTTAGTAGCTTCTATGAGATAGTTTAGCTTTCCACTCTCTTGATATAAAGTTTTATATATGTGCATAGCTTCAATATGTTTTCCACTCTTTTGTCGCTCTAATGCAGCTAATATCATATTGTCTTCATTTTCAAAAGACTTTTTACCTACTTCATTTGAATATGGTTGACTAGTAGAACATCCGACCAAGAAAAAAACTAAAAAAACGGTTACAATTTGTATATACCTGGACACTCTTCTTCTACCTCACTTATATTTTTTTTAAAATGACTCCAAAAAGGGAAAGTTCTACACTGTGTAGGTCTGTTCTCATAAACACTACACTGTTTTTTATCTATATCAAAAAAGATACATCTAAAACCATTACCAAACTCTAACTCTTTAAGACTATAACGATACCCTATTTTTGATAAATACTTAGTTATAAAATCATCTCTTTTAAAATTTAAACTTTTACTTAACGCAGTTATCTCTACTGGAGTGACCCATATATATCCACTCTCACCAATACAACAGCCACCACCACACTCTTCACAAGCCTTTTCATCAAATGCAAAAGAAAATCCCTCTTTTTTTATCAATTTTGACATAAAAGGCTCTGCGTTTTTGTATTTTTATAGATTTCTACAACTTCACTACTGCCCATATAAATAGGAGGAAGTATTTTACACAAAGATTTTGAACTCTTTTTAGCGTGTATCAAGACAAGTGATGCTTCTTTGTTCTGTTTTGTATGAACGAATCTCATGTGGTTCACTTTAAACTTGTTTTTTAGCAGTTCACTCAACAAAACATCTACCTGTTTTGCATCATAACAAAAAACAAATGAACCTCTTGGTTTCAAGTTTCTTGATACAGAACTACATAGCTCACTAAATGGTAAGACATCTGCATATCTACTCACCTTTAAAGCTTCATTTTCACTCTTTTGACTACCCTTATGATAAAACGGTGGATTTGTAACTATAAAGTCAAATTTATCTTCAAAATTGCACTCCCTGATGTCTACATGTAAGACTTTTGAGTCAAGTTCATTTTTCTTTGCACTTTTGCGTGTTAGCTCTACATGTAAAGATTGAATATCTATCTGTGTCAAATCAATTTTGGAAAAATTTCTCTTTAAAAGAAGACCAACTACACCACTTCCACTTCCTACATCTAAAACTCTACCTTTAGGAGTTAATTTTGCTATAAAATCATACAGAACTAAAGAGTCACTATTGTATTTATATCCATCTTCATACTGAAAAAGATATAGAGTTTTATCTATAGGCACGTATCACAAACCCTCTCTTATCTTTTGCTTCTATACTATAAACGGTGTAACTTATCTTTACATCATCACCAAATTTATCACGAATCAACCAACCACCCTCTTTTGCTCTGTCTCTTCCTAGCCCTATGTTAGAGAGCCTTGTAAGTCTCTCTATCTCACTATCAGGAATACCAAGACTTCCATCACGTTGAACCCTATTTAAAGAGGCAAAACCACCAGTTCCTATGATTGGGATTACTTCAAAGTAATGAGTTTTATCGTATTGGTTTAGAAACTTATTGACTTTGGCTTTACATGTAGAGCTAATTTTAAAATTACCACTGACCATATCTCCACACTCTACTTTTCCTAGTTTTTGCAATTTATTTCCAGCTTTTGCTATTTGCTTACCACTTTCCATCTTTTTTAATGTCTTTTTCAGAGATGTTATTTCACGTATATATTTTCCTAGCTTCTCTTTATCCTTCTCTCTTAAAAGCAGTTCACCCTCTTTTTTAAATATATCTGCATTTAACTCTTTAGTAACTTTTTCATACTCTTTCTCTCTCAAAGCTATACTTGCTTTTAAATCATCAAAAGATTTTCTTATCTTTGTAAGTTTGTCATTTTCACTCAACTCAAGTTCATTTTTCTTTTTTTCTATTTCTTCTATGGCTCTTTTAAGCTCTATTATATGTGTATCTTTGTTTGAACTTTCTTGTAAAGAGTTACTAAGTTTGTTTATAAGTTCTGTTTTTTCATTGTTTAAAGTAGACAGTATTTTTACATTTTCTTTTTGTTTTGATTTTATATCCATCTCAATTTTTGCTATTTTTTCATTTAGTATTTTATAGTTTTTATTATGTTTTTCTTCGTTTTTCTTGACTAACTCATCTACCTCAACATCTAAAATTCTTTCACTTTTTTCAAGAACTTTAATCTTGTCTTGAAGTTGAAGTATCTTATCTTTATCTGATGCAGATGAAAGCTTACTTGAATCAAGTTGTAATTTAACTTTTTTCTCTATCTTGTTCGAGTGAATAATCTGACTATTTAATTCATCAATTTTTTTCATCAATTTTTTAACTTTAAATAAGTTTTGTTGAGTTATATTTTTTATCTTTGTATTGACTTCTTTATCTTTTTCCAATAGGGTCTTTTCACTATTTGTTAACACGGTAACACTATTTTGCTTCTCATTTGCTAGTTTTTGTTTTAGAATCAATATCTCATTTTTTTGTGCTTCAAGAATACTCTTTTGTTTTATTTCCGCTCTTTTTAGAGTCTTTTTGTACTCCTCTTTAATAGCATCTTTATCTGAACTACTGTTTTTGATTATGTCATTAAATTCCTGAAGTTTTTTACTATTTTCTCTCTCTATCTGTAAAATTGCTTGAGAGTTTTTTGTAAGAATAGTGTTTTTTTCAATCATCATCTTATTTATTTTATTTTCCAATAACGTTATCTTTTGATCTTTTTTACCAAGTTCCAAAATTGCAGTTGAGCGTTGTGATTGCAATGCTTTATTTAGCTCTTCAAGCCTACTTTTTAATGATTTGTTTTCATTGTTAAGTAATTTTGATTTAATTTTATATGTATCTTTTAACTCAAGTTCACGTTGCTTAGATAATTTCTTTTCATCTTCTACCTGTTTTTTTACAAAAATGATTTTATCATTATTTTTATCATTATTTTGGTTTAGTTGTTGAGAAAGATTTATATTTTCTCTATGTAAATCATTTATTTTTTTAGTGAGTTCACTTATGTTTTTATAGTGCTGTTGTTCTGCCTCATTTATTTTTTCAAGGTTATTGGACAAAAGAGATTTTTGTTCTATACTATTTTTTGATTTTTCATGCTCTACAATCTTTAGTAATTCACTTTTATCAGTTGAGATTATTATGTTTTCTCTCTCTAAAAAAGCAACTCTATTTTGTAGTGTAATTATAAACTCTCTTAGCTCATTCATATCTTCAATCAGAGGGTTGCCCTCATCGTCAAAAACTCTAGTTATCGTACTCTCTTTGATTTGAGAAGTTGACTTGTCTCTATTTATATACTTCTTTTGAACCTCTTTTGGAAGATTATTAAAACTCAACTCTTTTTTCAACAAATATCCACTATTTAACTCTTTTAAACTTATACCACCAAAGTTTCCAAACATATATGAAAATCCTAAACTTCCAACAAAAAGAAGCCCTAGAATTATACTTAGAAAGATAAAAAAAGAGTTGTTTTTCATTTAATTGTCTCCTTTAACTCGAGCAAAGCCCAAG
>CAZHBU010000022.1:0-3043 GCA_964530865.1 uncultured Sulfurospirillum sp. | reverse complement strand
TTAAATTCCTAGCACTCAAGCTTTTGCTTTGCAAAGAATTCATTTAATTGTCTCCTTTAACTCGAGCAAAGCCCAAGTTAAATTCCTAGCACTCAAGCTTTTGCTTTGCAAAGAATTCATTTAATTGTCTCCCTTAATGCGAGCAAAGAGTTTTTCATATAGTTACTTTTGACTTAATATATGTGAGATAATATGATGTGCATGATTTAGAGCTATTGCAATAGAGCCACCACTTTGAACTGCTATATCTCCACCTAAATACAATCCTTTTGTTTTTGACTCAAAATTCTCATCAAATTCTGGTTTGTTATTTTCATCAAAAGTTATGCCACAAAGCTTTAAAAAATCAACAGGGGTTGTTCCCCCAATCGCATATATGACTCTATCGTAGATCGTATGGTATCCGTCATTGAAATTTACCTTTACAAGTCCATTCTCATTTTCCAACGACTCTACATCGGTTGCCATTCTTAGTCTTAATTTCTCTTCACCATTGTACTCATAAATCATCTTTTCATTTACTTCATTTAGTCTATTAAACTTATCTCTTCTGTAGTTCAATGTTACTGTATTTGTTTTAGAAAGCTCTATCGCATACTCAGCAGCTGAGTTTCCACCACCGACTAAAAGTAGCTTCTCTCCACTTGAACACTTATCAAGATTGAAATTTACTCTTTGACGAACTGAAGGAGGTATTTTATAGTTTGGTTTATTTGGTTTGCCCATAGTTCCAATTGCAATAATTACATTTTTTGCAACATAACCAGCACTAGAAGTAATTACTTGAAACAAGTCACCATCTTTTTTTATCTTTTCAACTTCTGCTTTAAAAGCAGTATCTATCTCATCGTTATCTAAAAGTTGATCAAAATAGTTGAGAGTACTCTCTTTAGTTCCATCTTTAAAGTCAACATTACCAGCAAGCTCTATCACTTGACCCTTATAGTCTTTGTCTACTCTTTTGTTATCTTTATAAAACTTTCTTATTGTTTGAGAGTGGTTATCGCCTTTCTCTATCATCAAAATTCTATCAAGTCCAAGCATCTTAGCCTCAACAGCAGCTCCAATTCCACCAGGTCCACCACCAATAATAACCATATCATATATTTGTTGCATTATATGTCCATTTGTTGAATTTAATCAATTATTATAGCAAAAAATAGTAAAATTAATTTTATACCAACTTTTTAAGGCACAAAATGGATAATTTTTTAAAAAATCTTAAACACTCTAGTTACATAATATCTTCTTTAGAACCTAGTGAAAAAAACAGAATTTTATATCAAATGGCAAATGCTCTAAGAGATAATAGCCTAGAAATCATAGAAGAGAATAGAAAAGATGTTTTAACAGGTAAAAATAGTGGCTTAAACTCTGCACTACTAGATAGACTCTATCTTGATGATGCAAGAGTAGAAGCAATGGCAAAAGCAATAGATGAGATAGCTGTATTAAAAGAACCGGTTGGACGCATACTAGATGGCTGGGTAGTTCCTAGTGGTTTACGCATTGAAAAAGTTTCAGTTCCTATTGGAGTCATAGCTATCATTTATGAGAGTCGTCCAAACGTAACAAGTGACACAGCAGCCCTATGTTTTAAAAGTGGCAATGTTTGTGTACTAAAAGGTGGGAAGGAAGCACATAATTCAAACCACATTATTGCCAAAGTTCTTCAAAGTGTACTACTAAACAATAATCTACCAAAAGAGATAATTTCTCTCATACCAGATAGCACTAGAGAAGGTGTAGCAAAACTCATAAAGATGGACAAATATATTGACTTAGTAATTCCACGAGGTGGAGAAGCACTCATACGCTATATTAGTGAAAATGCAACTGTTCCAGTTATAAAACACGATAAAGGTTTATGTCATACCTACATAGACAAAGATGCAGACATAAAGTCAGCAGTTAAAATAGCCATAAATGCCAAATGCCAACGAACCGGAGTTTGCAATGCAATGGAGACTCTACTAGTTCACGTAGACGTTGCAGATAGAGTTTTAAAGCTCCTAAAAATAGAGTTCGATAAGTTTGAAACAGAACTAAGAGGATGCGAATTGACGCTTCAATCCATAGAAGTAAAACTAGCAAGTGAAGAGGACTTCAGCACTGAGTACCTTGAAAACATACTTTCAATAAAAATAGTGAAAGATGTTGATGAAGCGATAGAACACATAAACCAATTTGGTTCAGGTCACTCCGAAGCTATAATCACAGAGAACTACACAACTGGCGAAGAGTTTCTAAATACAGTTGACTCAGCATGTGTCTACATAAATGCAAGTACAAGGTTCACAGATGGTGCAGAGTTTGGTTTTGGAGCAGAAGTTGGCATAAGTACAAACAAACTCCATGCAAGAGGTCCTATGGGCATCAACGACCTAACAACTTACAAATTCAAGATATACGGGAAGGGCAATGCAAGAGAATAGAGTCTTACATGTAGACAACATAACATTTGGGTACAAAAATTTACCTACTCTTTTTAAAGATCTCTCTTTACATGTAGATGTTGGAGAAGTTGTAACAGTCCTTGGAGCTAGTGGAAGTGGGAAAAGTACACTATTTGAGTTGGTAACTAAAAATCTAAAACCAATTAGTGGTAGCGTTACATGTAGAGAAATTGCACAAGTTTTTCAAGACCCTTACACCTCTTTTCACCCAACATATAACATAAAAAACCAAATTGAAGATGTTGCTTCTTTAGAAGGCTATGAAGAGATTTGTAGTTCACTTGAACTTAATGTTTCACTACTTGACCAAAAGCCTCATAAACTTAGTGGTGGACAACTTCAACGTTGTTCTATCTTAAGAGCCTTACTAATGAAACCAAAACTTCTTTTGGCAGATGAACCTACAAGTGCGTTAGATAATGTAACCCAACTAGAAGTTATGAAGCTCCTAGTCAAGTTTTTAGATAGAGTGGGTATACTTCTTATCACCCACGACGAAGCTTTGGCTTCATGGTGCAGTGATAGAGTTGTGAAACTATAAATATTAGACTTCTTTAAGATATTGCTCTATAGAACTCTTTACTTCA
>CAZHBU010000021.1:0-31282 GCA_964530865.1 uncultured Sulfurospirillum sp. | reverse complement strand
GCAAGTGCTTATGATAAGAAGTTGGTTGTAAATACTATGGATGTTAAACTTAAAGACCCAGCAAACCCTACAAAAGGCGAGCAAAAACACTCTCCAGAGATAAAACTAGGTTCAAAAGATGCAAAAGGTTATACAGTAGTCGAAGTCAACATAGGACAAGCAGGAATCATCCACCCAAGTACTGCAAGTCACTGGATATATGAGATAGAGCTATATGCTGATGGTAAAAAAGTTTCAAGTGTTTCACTAGAGCCTGAAACGTCAAGAGGCTATCTTGCAACGAGAGTAAATCTAGCAAATGTTAAAATGCTTTTGGCTACTTCAAAATGTAACTTACATGGAAACTACACAGCTTCTATAAAAGTATAATCTTATTAGCCCTTTTTATAAGGGCTTTGATTGTATGATTGCATATGAAAAAAACATTTACCAAAATATATACTGATAAAAACTTACCTTTTATAGAGTTAAGATACTCTAACTCTAATACACATTATAAAAAACACTTTCATAGTACATTTTCAATCGGTGTCAATAAAGAGGGTATTAGTAACTATACTAATAGTGATAAAGAGTATATTTTAGATAAAAACATGATAAGCATTATGAATCCAAATGCAGTACACTCTTGCAACTCATGCAGCGATGTCCTTAACGAATATTATATGCTTTACTTAGATGAAAATTGGTGTAAAAACATACAAGAATCTATAAATAGTGAAGTAGTAAAGTTCGTACATGTAAACGAGCATATTTTAAAAGATGGTAATTTTTATATAGAGTTTTTAAACTTATGTGAGCAGATTTTTTCTGAAATGTCTTATGCTGATAAAGAAGACGAACTAATCAACTTCTTTATAAAGTTTTTTTCATTGTTCATTAAAGAAAATTCTATGGAAGTAAAAGATAGAAAATTTGAAGAAATAGTTGCTTATCTTGATAAAAATTATAAAGACAACATATCATTAGATGAACTCTCACATTTATTTGATTTGAACTCTTTTTATATTATTAGATTGTTCAAATCACAGATGAATTTAACTCCCCATTCGTATTTGTTAAATGTAAAGATAAACAGAGCAAAGGAGCTTTTAAAAGATGGGTGTTCTATAATTGATACAGCTTTAGAGTGTGGTTTTTTTGACCAAAGCCATTTTCATAAAAACTTTTTAAAGATAGTGGCTACCACACCAAATGAATACAGACTCAATTTTGTACAATAACTTTTTTTAAAAAAGTCATATAATTTCAAAAACGGAGTATATATGACTATAACTACACTTTTTGCAATGTTTTCATTTTCGCTTGCTATGTCAATTTCACCAGGTCCAGTCAATATGATGATAATCTCATCAGGAATCAATCATGGTGTGAGAAAAACTATGCCTTTTGTCAGCGGTGCTACGATTGGATTTACACTACTGTTAGTTATGATTGGATTTGGATTGATGAATATACTTAATGTGTATCCATCTTTACTTCATTATATTGAGGTTTCAGGAGCAATTTTTATAATCTATATGGGATACAAAATAGCTACTTCCATCTCTGATTTATCAACTTTAAATAACGATAAAAAAACTCTAAAATTTCATGAGGGATTTTTACTCCAATGGTTAAATCCAAAAGCTTGGATTGCTTGTGTATCTGGGGTTTCCATGTTTGTAAGTAGTACTAGTACCTTTGTTGTATTTGTAATTATCTATTTTGTAGTATGTTATCTTTCACTTTCTATTTGGGGAGTTTTGGGGCAAAAGATGACGAAGTTTTTAAATACAGATACTAGATTAAAAGCATTTAATATTCTTATGGGAGGTATACTTATATTTTCTGCAAGTTCTTTAATAATTATTAAAATAATCTAATATCTTTATGGCCCATACAAGTACTGTTCATAAGATTTATCAATTCCTTTTAAATTAACAAAATCAATGCTTTGTTTGTAGTATATATTCCATAGCTCATTTATTGGTAAAAATAGATATGCTATAATTCTAAAAAAGATTTTTATGATACAACTTACAAACATAACAAAAAGCTTTGCAAAGCAAGAGCTTTTTTCAAATCTAAACTTTAGACTAAACTCACGAAATCGTGTTGGCTTAGTAGGTCGTAATGGTAGTGGAAAATCTACACTTTTCAAAATTATTCTTGGTGAAGAGCATATTGATGGAGGAGAGGTAAATGTTCCTCGTAACTACAAGATAGGCTCACTTCAACAGCACCTTAGCTTTAGTGAAAAAACACTTCTTGATGAAGCTTCACTTGCTCTTGATGAAGATTGTAAGTACGATGTTTACAAGGTTGAGAAGATTCTTTTTGGATTAGGATTTGTAAAAGATGATTTAGACAAAGACCCACTTAGTTTTTCTGGTGGTTATCAAATACGCATAAATTTAGCAAAACTTTTAGTTACTGAGCCAAATCTTCTACTTTTAGATGAACCTACAAACTACCTTGATATCGTCTCTTTGAGATGGTTAAAACTGTTTTTAAAGAGTTTTGAGGGAGAAGTTATACTTATAACTCACAATCGTGATTTTATGGATAGTGTTTCTACTCATACAATGGGAATAGTACGAAGAAAACTTAGCCTCATTGAGGGAACTACGTACAAGTTTTATGAGCAGTTACGTTCAAATGATGAGTTACATGTAAAGACCAAAGCAGGACAAGATAAGAAAATAAAGGAGCTTGAAGAGTTCATAGCAAAGAACAAAACAAGAGCTTCAACGGCTGCCCTTGCTCAATCAAAAGTAAAACAGCTTGAAAAGATAGAGAGGCTTGAAGATATACAAAATGAAGCTACTTTAAATTTTGATTTTAACTACAAAGATACTCCTGCAAAAGTTCTTCTTGAAGCAAAAGAGCTGAGTTTTGGATATGAAAAAAATAGTCCACTTTTTACTAACATCTCATTTACTCTGAAAAAAGGAGAATGTCTTGCTATTATTGGTAAAAATGGAAAAGGGAAATCAACACTTTTAAATAACCTAGCAAATGAGCTAAAGCCTGATTGCGGTGAAGTAGCTCTTCATGTTAGTACCTCTTTTGGTCATTTTGGACAAACAAATATAAACCATCTTAACTTAAAAAACACAGTTTTTGATGAGATTTATGGAGTCAATGCAACGCTTTCTATGAGCAGGGCTAGAAGTATTTGTGGGGCTATGATGTTTAGTGGTGATAATGCCGATAAAAAAGTTTCTTTGCTTAGTGGTGGTGAGAAGAGTAGGGTGATGTTGGGTAAAATTTTGGTTGATGATGTAAATCTACTTTTTCTTGATGAGCCTACAAATCACCTTGATATGGATTCGATTGATTCTTTGATGAAAGCTATCAAAAACTTTGAAGGCTCTGTTGTTATAGTTACTCACTCAGAGGAGTTACTTCGTGCCGTAGCCGATAGACTTATCATTTTTAGAGATGGTGGGGCAGATTACTTTGATAGAGGGTATGATGAGTTTTTACAGAAGATTGGTTGGGATGAGGAAGAGGTAGAAAAGAGAGTTAAAACTACTCCAAAAGCGAACCAACACACCAATAAGAAACAAAAAGCTTTTTTGATCTCACAAAGAAATAGAGAAACTTCACCACTGAAAAAGAAGATAGAAAAATTTGAAGCTTTGATAATAAAAACAGAAGAAGAACTTGAACTTAATCAACAAGAATTAATTAAAATCTCAAGTAGTGGTGATAGTGGAAAACTTGGGGAACTTTATAAAGAAGTAGCCACTCAAGAGAGTCTAATTGAACAGAATTTTGAGGAGCTTGAAGAGGTGCAAGAGCAGTTTGACATGATAGAAGAACAGTATAAAGTAAAGATTGAAGCATTATTGTGATAAAATAAAGACATGAATAAAAATATTGAATTAGGGGTAGTAAATACCCTACGAATAGACAGAGATAGCGACCATGGTTTCTATTTAGTTGCTGAAGATGAAGATGATGTTCTTCTACCAAAGGCGTATGTAACAGACGATATGAATATTGAAGACGAGATAGAAGTTTTCATCTATACCGATTCAGAAGACAGATTTGTTGCAACCACGGAGAGACCAAAAGCGATGCTTGGAGAGTTTGGCTACTTTGAAGTAGTTGGAGTTGAAAGCTTTGGTGCATTTGTGAATTGGGGCTTACTGAAAGACCTTTTTGTGCCTAAAAAGTTTCAAAAAATTCCTCTTGAAGTTGGAATGAAATTTGTCTTTAGAGTCTGCATAGACGAAGAGAGCGATAGACTTTTTGGAGCTCACAAGTTTAAAGACTTTATAAGCAGTGATGTTGAAGAGTTAAAAGCCAATCAAAAAGTAGACATCATCATTAGAGAAAAAACACCACTTGGTTTTAAAGTCATAGTAAATAACAAATACGAAGCAATGATATTTCACAATGAGATTTTTGAAGATATCTGGATAGGTCAAAAAAAACAAGCGTATGTCAAAAAAATACGTGATGATAAAAAGATAGATATTTCACTCCAACCAACTGGAAAAGATAACGAAGATATAGCAACGCATAGAATTCAAAAAGTACTAACCTCAAACGGTGGAAAACTAGATTTTACATATAAAAGTAGCCCAGAAGATGTAAAAGAGACTTTTGGACTTAGTAAGAAAAACTATAAAAAAGCACTTACAGAACTGCTAGAGAAAAAAATCATTAAACTAGATGATGATGGAATATGTCTAGCATAGTAGCCATCATAGGCGCTGGAGCATCTGGACTAGTTGCAGCTATAACTGCAGCAAGAAAAGGTGCGAAAGTCCATGTCTATGAGAAAAACAAAAAAATAGGCAAAAAGATACTAGCAACTGGTAATGGAAGATGTAACGTTACTAACCTACATGTAGAACTTTCAAACTTTCACGGCTCAAACCCGTCATTTGTAAACCCTTCACTTAGTCGTTTTAGCACCTCTACATGTAGAGCTTTTTTTTCTGAGCTAGGAATAGAGTTAGTTGAGGGACAAAGAGGTCGTCTTTACCCAAGAAGCTTACAATCTTCAAGCATTGTAGAACTTTTAGTCTATGAGTGCAAACGTCTACATGTAGAGTTTTTTTTGGAACAAGAAGTAGAAAAAATAACAAATGCAAATGGTAAATTTTCTCTACATGTAGAAGGGAAAACTCTACATGTAAACAAGGTTTTAGTAGCGACGGGCGGTCTTGCTATGCCAACTTTAGGGGCAAGTGATAGTGGATATATGTTTGCTAAAAGCTTTGGTCACAGTATGGTTCCTACTCACCCATCTTTAGTACAAATAGAGTGTAAAGAAGATTTGAAGCCCATAAGTGGTGTAAAGGTTGAGGGCAGTATAGAAGTCTATGAAGATGGACAGATAAAAACAAGTGCAAGTGGAGATATACTTTTTACAAACTACGGCATTTCAGGTTCGGCAATTTTAGAAATAAGCCGAGTTGTTAGCCATGCCTTACTTTATAAAAGAGCTCTACATGTAAAGATAGATTTACTTCCTGAATACTCAAAAGAGCAGTTAAAAAACTTACTAAAAAAACGTCTAACCCACTCAAATGGCAAAAGTGTAGCTTTATGGTTAGATGGTTTCATAAACTCTAAATTAGCTAACTTTATAGAAAAATCTCTACATGTAAAGAGTGCAGATGCACTTAACAACAAAGAGCTAACAAAACTGGTATATGCGCTTAAGAACATGACTTTACATGTAAGCGACACAAAGGGCTTCAAAACAGCAGAAGTAACAGCTGGTGGAGTTAACACTAACTATATAAACTCACAAACCATGGAATCAAAACTGCAATCAGGTCTATATTTTAGCGGAGAAGTAGTTGACATAGATGCAGATTGTGGGGGTTACAACTTGCACTGGGCTTGGGCAAGTGGAATGAGTGCTGGTCATAACATAGGTCAATGATACAAAGATAATTTTTTAGTATAATTAAATTCAATTTTTATTATATGTAGGAGAAGAACTATGCAAAAAGTTTTAGTGTGTGTTGTTTTGATTAGCTCTCTTTTATTCGCTTCTAACATTCAGAGTGAAAAAGACAAAAGGACAAAAGAAGCAATTGCAAAGGCAATAGAAAAAGAGAAACTCTATGCAAAAGAGAAGATGTTTTATGATTATGATAGTTATGATTTCAATGATTCAAAAGTGAATGAAGAGTCTATCCCTACACTACCAGAAATAGAAGTTAATGATTTAGATATGGATGATGTTTATGACTAGTAAGCAATTATTTATATAATTTATTGTATGATTGAAGTTAAAAGGAGACTTAAACAGTGTTTAGAAAATATAAAACATTTTACATAATATATATTGTTTTATTTTTTTTTAATTCAATGTTTGCAGAAGGGTTAGAATCCCTATTGATACACGGGTATGGTTCCGTAGGTGGTGCATATCAAAAGAACCATAATATACTCTATAGAAATTCTTTAAATACAGATAATGGCTCTCGTGGAAATTTTTCATTTGAAACAGATTCTAAGATGGGACTTCAGCTAGATATTGAACCTGTAGAAAAGTTAACTTTTACTCTTCAAGGTTTAGCAAGTCAAAATAATGCCAATAATAAATTTTTATCTGTAGAGTGGGCAAATTTAAAATATAAATTTTCCGATGAATTTGATATTCGTGTAGGTAAGATGCAATTGCCAGCTTTTATGTACTCTGATGTTATTAATTTAGCTTATGCCTATGACTGGATTAGATTACCTGATATGTACAGTACAATACCTTTTCATAGCTATAGAGGAGTTGAGCTTAATTATAATACTGATTACGAATATTTTTCTATAGATTTAAAACTTATGCATGGAAAAGAGAATGATAGTATAAAAATCAAAGAAGCTAATACAGATGTTTTTAAAGATTCAAAAGTAGAAGTAAATGATTTATACGGTATTGTTTTGGGTATTTCTATAGAAGAATTAAAATTAAGATTTGCTTACACTAAGTTTGATTTTACATTAAAAAACAAACAAGTAGATGAGCTATTAGCTCAATTTAATTCTCTAGGAATTCCTGTTATCACAAGTAGCATTGATAAATATAAAATAAATCATACTCCTTCATCATATATTGAATTTGGTATTTCTTATGATTTTGAAAATGCTTATATTTTGGGTGAATATATGAGACTTGATTCTGATAGTTTTAAATCTGATACAAATTCATGGTATATTTCAACAGGATATCACTTTGAACAATTGACACCGTTTATCACATATTCAAAAACTACAAGTAAGTCAAATTATAAAGATATAAATATCCCTATAGGATCTCCTCCCCCAGTAGCAGGTGTAATAATAGGAGCTAATGCAGCATATGCTAATTTTACAAGTAAAACAAAAATTGATCAAGATACTACATCGCTAGGAGTAAGGTACGATTTAAGTGACAATTTAGCTTTAAAGATTCAATACGATTATGTGCAAGAGAAAAAAGAATCTTCTAGTGTATTTGTACATTTTAATAATGAACCTCAAACAGATTTGCATGTGTTTAGTGCAACAATTAACTATGTGTTTTAAAAGGATTGCTTATGAAATATTTTATATTTATAATAATTTTCCTTGCTAGCTTTTTAAATGCAGATATAAAGTTTATAGCATCTCCAGTATGTAAATTCAAGAGTATTAAAAAGAATGAAATCAAACAGCTTTTTATGCTTAAAAAAAGTTCTATTAATGAAGAGAATATCAAAGTTATTGATAATACAGATAGAAAGATATATGCTAATTTTACAAAAACATATATTGGTAAATCTGCAAGAAAAATGAAAATATATTGGACGAGAATGCTTTTTACAGGTAGGAAGTTACCACCTAAGAAATTCTCTACCAATAGACTTAAAAACTTGAAAGATAGTTCAACTTGCTGTGTTTCATATGTAGATAAAAAAGACATAATAGAGTTTTGGCAAACAATCCTAGTAAAATGAAAAATAATATAATTTTGTTTTATAAAAAACAATCTTTAATTACAAAACTCATAATTCCTTCGATAGTTGCTGTATTGTTAGGGATTATTTTTACAATAGCTATTATAAAGCAGGTTCAAGTAATCAGAATAAATACAACAGCTCTTCAAAAAGAGATTATTCCGGCATTGGAAAAAGCTACAACTAATATATTAATTATAGAAAATATCTCTGAAACCTTAACATTTGCCGTTATTGTATCTGAACTTGATATATTAAATAATATAAAAAGTAATTATATTATAGAAAAAAATCTTAGCAATATCAAAAGCATGAAAAGCATGACTTTTCCAAATCTAGATAAGTATTTAATATCTTTTAAAAAGTATTTTAAAACAGCAATTAAACAATCATATAAAATTATTAACAGCAGTTCTGAAGATATAGGAGATAGTAAAGACCTAGATGATCTACTAAAACTATATAAAGAAGTAAAAAATAATTTTTTAGTACTAAAGAGTAACATGGAAAAAGAAATTTTTTTGAGAACTAGTTTGATTAAAAAGACATCTATACAAATTATATATTTTATAATTAGTTATATATTGGCATTTATATTAATAATGGCTTTTTTATCGTTTAATATATATAGTGATTTTAATAAAAGATTAAAAAACTTGGGAGAAAAATTAACCCAATTAGATATAAAAAAAGTAATAAATAAAAAGACAAATATTGATGAGCTAGATATATTGTCTCACAATATCGATAAAACTTTAAGTAATTTTAATAAGCTTGAAAAGGAAAAAGAGCAAATTGAAGAATTTTCACAAAAAGATCAGTTGACAAAATTATACAATAGACATTATTTGAGTAAAATGTTTGATCAATTTCTTGAGAAAAATATACACTACGGGATAATTTTATTAGATATTGATCACTTTAAAAGAGTAAATGATACTTATGGACACCAAGCTGGTGATAAGGTCCTTGTGAAATTTGCAAAAATTTTACAACAAAAGACAAGAGAGTTTGATATAGTTTCCCGTTGGGGAGGAGAGGAGTTTTTGATAATCATTTTAAATGTATCCGTAGATACACTATTTAGTATAGCTCAAAAAATAAGAAAAACTATAGAAGCTGAGACATTTGATGAAGTAGGAAAAATTACTGCAAGTTTTGGTATATCTTTAAGAAATGAGGGGGTCTCTTCAACTGATACAATAGAATTGGCAGATAAAGCTTTATATGATGCTAAAAAGTTTGGTAGAAATATGGTTAAAATATCAAGAAAATAGATATAAACTCAATGTTAAGTGATTTTTGTGTAAAATAAATCAAAAACTATAATGAGAATACTTATGAGCCAAACGCAATTTACACATTTACACTTACATACAGAATACTCACTGCTCGATGGAGCAAACAAAATAGGCAAGCTTGCTGAAAAATTAAAAGAGCAAGGCGTAAAAGCAGTTGCTATGACAGACCATGGAAACATGTTTGGGGCTATTGATTTTTATCAGACTATGAGGTCAAATGGTATTAAGCCTATCATAGGGCTTGAAGCTTATATACATAATCAAGATGAACTTAATGACAAGACAACTAGACAACGTTTTCATTTGTGTCTTTATGCCAAAAATGAAGTTGGCTATAAAAATCTTATGTTTCTCTCTAGCCAGAGTTTTATCAATGGTTTTTATTACTATCCTCGTATAAACAAAAATCTTTTAAAAGAACACAGTGAGGGCATTATTTGTAGCGGAGCTTGCTTGCAAGGTGAAGTAAACTGGCATCTAAATATAAATAATCCTAAAAATCTTCAAAATGGTGCAAAAGGGTATGAGAGAGCAAAAGAGATAGCTTTAGAGTACAAAGAGATTTTTGGTGATGATTTTTATCTTGAACTTATGCGTCATGGTATTGATGATCAGCTTTTTATAGATGACAACATACTTCGTATCTCTAAAGAGACAGGCATAAAGATAGTCGCTACAAATGATACTCACTATCCAACACAAGATGATGCAGAAGCACAAGAGGCTTTTATGTGTATCGCTATGAATAAAGAGTTTGATGACCCAAATAGATTGAAGCACTCTGTTAAAGAGTTTTATTTAAAAACACCAGATCAGATGAGTATGCTTTTTTCTGACATCCCTGAGGCTATAACAAATACTCAGGAGATAGTAGACAAATGTAACTTAGAGATAAAACTAGGTGATCCAACTCCTCCGACATTTAAGTTTACTAAAGAGTGTGCAAAAGCAGATGGACAAGACATAGACAATGATGATGATTACTTTCGTTTCAAGTGTAAAGAAGGGCTTGAAGATAGACTCAAACTTGTAAAAGCTGAGAAGCATCAAGAGTATAGGGAAAGACTTGAAGTAGAGATGGATATTATCTGCAATATGAACTTTCCTGGGTATATGCTCATAGTTTGGGATTTTATTCGTGAGTCCAAAGATAGAGGTGTTCCTGTTGGACCAGGACGTGGCTCGGCAGCTGGTAGTTTGGTGGCTTTTTGTCTGTATATTACCGACATTGACCCTATGCCTTATAACCTACTTTTTGAGAGATTTTTGAACCCTGAACGTATAAGTATGCCAGATATTGACATTGACTTTTGCCAAGCTCGTCGTGGAGAGATCATTGACTATGTTGTTGAAAAATATGGACGTTATAACGTGGCTCAGGTTATTACTTTTGGTAAGCTTTTAGCAAAAGGGGTTATTCGTGATGTGGCCCGTGTTCTTGGGCTTCCTTACGCCGAGGCTGATGCTATGGCTAAGCTTATTCCTGATGAGCTTGGAATTACACTTAATGGTAAAATGAAAAATGGCGAAAAAGTAGATGGAGCATACCAAAAAGAACCAAAACTTAGAAAACTCATAGACGAAGACTCACGCATAGCGAGAGTATGGAAGTTTGCACTAGCTTTAGAGGGACTAAATAGAAACTCAGGAATGCACGCAGCAGGAGTAGTGATTAGCGATGAAGAGCTTTGGCATAAGACACCTCTGTATAAACCCTCTGGGGCAGAGCAACTTGTAACGCAGTATTCACTTAACTACCTTGAAGATGTAGATTTAATTAAATTTGACTTTTTGGGACTTAAAACTTTGACGGTGTTAGATAACGCCTTGAAGCTCATAAAAAGAAGATACGATAAAGATATAATTTTTAATGCCATAGATATGAATGATGCTAAAGTATATGAGCTGATTCGTACAGGTCACACAGTTGGACTTTTTCAGATAGAATCAACTGGTATGCAGTCACTAAACGAGCGTCTTGCTCCTGATGGGTTTGAAGATATTATTGCGGTACTTGCCTTGTACCGTCCAGGACCTATGGAGTCTGGAATGCTTGACGAGTTTATAGAGAGAAAGCATGGACGAAAGAAAGTTTACTATCCATTTGAAGAGGTTAGTTTTGATAGTTTAAAAGAGACGTTAGAGCCTACTTATGGGATGATTGTTTATCAAGAACAGGTTATGAAAATAGTGCAAATTGTAGGTGGGTTTAGCCTTGGTTATTCTGACATTATCCGTCGTGCTATGGGTAAGAAGAAAGACATGAGTACCTATAGGGAAGAGTTTTGTGATGGAGCAGAAAAGCAGGGTTACAATAGAGCAAAATCGGCAGAGCTTTTTAAGCTTGTTGAGAAGTTTGCAGGCTATGGTTTCAACAAATCTCACTCAGCAGCATATGCGATGATAACCTTTCAAACCGCGTACCTAAAAACATATTATCCGCAAGAGTTTATGGCTGCACTTTTAACGAGTGAGCAAGACAATACGGACAAAGTTGTAAAGTATATTGATGAGGTAAAAAGATTGAGTATTAAACTCTCACCTCCTTCTGTAAACTACTCTCTTACAGAGTTCAATGCCATAACCAATGATGATGGCGAAGAGACTATTTTGTTTGGAATGGGGGCTATAAAAGGAGCTGGTGGTAGTGCTATTGGTCGAATTTTAGAAGCAAGAGAAGAGGGACTTTTTAAAGATATAAGTGATTTTATGTCAAGAATTGATACTTCAAAAGTAAACAAAAGAGTTATAGAATCTCTCATAAAATCAGGTGCATTTGATGAGTTTGGTTTGACTAGAAGAGCTTTGCTTGACCACATTGAAATCATCGCAGAAGCCGGTGCAAAGTGTGCGAAAATGAAAAAAGAGGCTGTAGGCTCTCTTTTTGGAGATGGTGAAGAGATGACGACTGTGAAGATAGATATAGAAAATCTTCCTGAGTTTGATGGAAAAAGAGTCTTGGAGTTAGAAAAAGAGACTGTAGGATTTTATGTTTCTGGTCACCCACTAGACGATTTTAGGGAGTTGATTGAGTCTATACCTCACGCACTCTCATCTGATATAGAAAACATTGACCAAGGAAAGTTTCTTTTTATAGGAAAAGTTGAGAGTATTCAAGAGCGAATTAGTAAAAAAGGAAACAAGTTTGGCATAGTAAACCTTATGGACTTTCACGGCAATATGGAGTTTATGGTTTTCGCAAGCATCTTAGCAAAACTTCAAAATATGAACTTAGAAAATCCAACAGGTTTTCCAATAGAGATAAAAAGAGATGACACAGGTGTTAAGCTTACATGTAAAGATGCTCTTTCACTAGAAGAGTTAAACAAAGAAAAAGATAAAACAAAAGTTTTAGAAGAGTTAAAAGATGAGATTGATGAAATTCCTCACATAAGTTCCACAGAGATACAAACAATAGAGAGTGGAAAGATATTTTTTATAGGAAAAGTTGATAAGATAGATGAAAAAGTAAGTAAAAAAGGAAATCCTTATGGTTTTGTTAGTGTTTTGGACTTACAAGGAAGTGTAGAGTTTATGGTTTTTGAAAAACAGCTGGAGAAACTAAATAGTCTTAACATTGAAAAGCCATTAGGATTTGCACTTGAAATTACAAAAGATGATGAAAAAAGAAGAATTTCAGGCAAAGGTGTATTTACCTTAGAAGAGGCAAAAAAGAAGAAAAATAGTAAAAAAGCAGTTGAAAATAGAATCACAAAAGTAGAAGAAGCACCACTCCCTCCAACCACAATTCGTCTGGAAATAACAGAAAACCATGATGCTTTAGAAGAGTTATATACTCTTGTAAGAGCCAATCAAGGGCGAAGTGAAGTTGCACTTGTTATAACTTCAAAGCTAGTAGATGTAAAGATGCAAACATTTATAAAGATAGACCCTGCTATTTGTAATGAAATAGAAAAAATTAAAGGTATAGAGGTAGTAGGATGAAAAAATTTGGAGAAATAGTAGATGGATATAACGTAAGAGTTTTTAATGAAAGAGAAGTAAGAGCAAGTGCAGGGATACTTTTTTTCTTTGCTATTATTTCTTTTATGAACTCTTGGTTAGTTGGTGATTTTGAACTTACTAGACTTTTTGTTGTTGCTTTTTTAGTAGAATTTTTTATACGTATTTTCATAAACCCAAGATTTGCACCAAGTATGATAGTCGGTAGATTTTTTGTTAGAAATCAAACACCAGAGTATGTCACAGCAGCTCCAAAAAAATGGGCATGGGCATTGGGTTTTATACTTGCAGTTCTAATGTTTTATCTTGTAGTAGTTCATAATATAAAAGGTCCTTTAAATCTTTTTGTATGTATATCTTGTTTAGCTCTTCTGTTTTTTGAAGCAGCATTTGGTATTTGTTTAGGCTGTAAAATATATTCACTTTTTCATAAAGAAGATTGTCCTGATGGAACTTGTGCAGTAGCTACAAAAGAGCCTATACAAACTGTTTCATTTATACAAGCTTTTATAGCAATAATTTTTATTGTAACAGTTGTATTTGGTTTAAAAACAGGAGTACCATCTATAGAAGACTTTATGACAACTCAAGAGGTAAGCAAAAATAAAGAGGGCGATTGTGTAGTTCCTCAGTTTGCAATTGACATGGGACACGAAGAGAAGTGGAAACTACACAATGGATGTAAATAATGATATATAAAAATAGAGAGCTATGTAAAGTAAGAACTGTAACTACATTTTTAACTCTAAAAAAAGATAAAGAAACTTGGAAAAGTGAAATATTAAAAGCTTCAAAGTTTTGTAACGATTTAGCATTAAAGTTTATAACGAATGGGTATGAAGTCCAATCTATCCGCATAGTTACCAATGCTTTTGGAGAGTATCTTGATACTTCAAGCCTAGAAAAAGCAAAAGATGATTTAACATATATAACTGAATTATTAAACTCTATTGAGGGACAAAATCTAAGAATTAGATTTGCTATAGGTGAAGCAAAAACTCAAAAAGAGATAGCTCTCCTTCCTGAACTCATACGTGATTTTGGAGACTTGTGCAACGCTTGTGTAAATGTATCTCTTGATGAGTTTGGTGTTTTAGATAACTCTCTTATAAATTTATCTTCACAAGTAGTTCAAAAAATCAGCAAAATCACTCCAAGAGGAGAGGGTAATTTTAACTTTACAGTCAATTTTAACTGTAAACCTTTGATTCCTTACTTTCCAGCTTCGTATCACAATAGTAGTGATAAAAACTGCTTTGTAGTAGGACTTGAAACTCCAGATTTGTTAGTAGAGGTTTTAAGAGAATTTAACTCTACATGTAAAGAACAAACTCACAATGAAAAGTTTAAAAACTACTATGAGATTATGAGTAGAGCCTTACAGTATCATGTTGATGAGATAAGCAATTTGGTTGATGATTTTGATTGTAGTGAGTTTGTTTTTAGAGGATTTGATAGCTCAGCTGCTCCTTCAAAAAACTGTTCAAGTATGTGTGAAGTTTACGAAGAGCTTGGTGTTGAGTATTTTGGGGCTAGTGGAAGTGTAGAGGCTTCAGCTCTTTTAACAAAAGTTTTTAAATCTTTAAAAAATGCAGATCTAGTAGGTTTTTCTGGTTTGATGTTAGCCGTAACAGAAGACATAGGTTTAGCCAATGGAACCATACAAGAACAATATGATTTACGTTCACTTCTAACATACAGTGCAGTATGTGGCATAGGACTAGATACTGTGCCAATCCCAGGAGATGTAAGTTTAGAAAAACTAAATGCCATCATGAGAGACACAGGAACCATGGCTTTTAGACTGAACAAACCGCTCACAGTTAGAGTTTTTCCAGTCCCAAATAAAAAAGTTGGAGATATGACTGAGTTTCAGAGTGATGACTTGTGTAATTGTAAGATTTTGGAGGTTAAGTAGTGAAAAAAATATTTGAGATAAAAGATGAAGAAGTAATAAAAGAGATGTTAGATAGTGCAGAGTATGGGACTTTGGCTATATGTGTAGAAGACAAACCATATAGTTTACCAATAAACTTTGTTGAAATTGATGGCAATATATACTTTCATGGTGCAAAAAGGGGTCGCAAGATTGACATTTTGAGAAAAAATCAATTTGTCTCTTTTAGTGTAGTTGAACCACTCTCTATGATAGACTCTAATTTCAGCAGTAAAGATGGCTTAGCTTGTCCAGCAACTCAGTTTTTTAAATCAATCATTATTGATGGAGTAATAGAGTTTATTGAAAAGTATGATGAAAAAGTAAATATGCTCTCAACGATGATGAAAAAACTTCAAAAAGAGGGTGGCTATAGACCTCTTAGTGAAGAAGTGTATAAAAAAGCTATAAATGCAACACTTATATACAAATTGGTTCCAAATCAGATAAAAGCAAAATTCAAATTTGGACAAAATTTAACTAAAGAGAGATTTGAGATGATTGTAGAACATCTTGAGCTAAGAGGCACAGAAAAAGATAAGATTACAATAGAATTAATGAAGGAGAGTTTTAATGGCGTATAATATATTTTTTGATACTGAAACAACAGGTATAGAAGCAGAAGACCAGATAATTCAGATAGGTGCTATCATAACAGACACTAACGGTGAGTTGTTTAAAAAAGGTGTTTATGATGAGCTTTGTTCCTCAAAAATCCCTATAAAACTTCAAGCTATGAGTACGCATGGTATAAGGCAAGTCGAGTTAGAGGGTAAGCCAAAGTTTAAAAAGACAGAGTTTTGGAGTGATTTAAATGAGCTAAATTGTGGAGATAACTACTTAATTGCTCATAATCTTCCTTTTGATTTAGGCATGTTAGAGAAGCATGGTTTTAAAAATGAATATCAAGTTATAGATACTTTAAAATGTGCTATGCATCTTTATGATGTAAAAGTTCCTCATGTAAGTGCTGGGCTTGGTCAAGAAGATTTGATTGAAAAAGAGATTTTAGATAAGGGTAACAACATAGTTCCTAACTATAAACTTCAAACTTTTAGATATAAACTTTTTTCAAAAGATGAAGAAG
Source organism: uncultured Sulfurospirillum sp. (assembly GCA_964530865.1). Classification (GTDB taxonomy): domain Bacteria; phylum Campylobacterota; class Campylobacteria; order Campylobacterales; family Sulfurospirillaceae; genus Sulfurospirillum_A. The sequence goes on along the minus strand of CAZHBU010000021.1, from coordinate 15,067 downwards.
AAATTGAAGCAAAAAAATATGGGGTAGAGATAAAAGCACACGATGCCATGGGTGATGTTCTAGTACTAAAAATGTTTTTAAAATCACTATTTTTTATGGCTAAAAAGCAGTATGGTCTCACAAATATGGAAGTTATGAGCAAACTAGTAGAGCTTTCAAGTGAACCAGTAAAAGTAAAAATGTTTCTCTTTGGAAAGTATAGAGGGATGAGCATAGAAGATGTTTTTCATACTGATAGAGGTTATCTTGAATGGCTTCTACGTGAACAAGACAAGATGGGTGAAAAGTGTGATAAAAATATGAAATATACCTTGATGGAGTTACTAAAATAGCTTACATGTAAGGCACTTTTAAAGTGCCTTTTGCTTGTTAACTATCTTCGACCTCTTTAACACTTTTGAGTAAAACCCCAAGTATATCTGTCATAGTCAAAATACCTTCAAGTTCATTGTTATCTATGACTAGTAGTCTTTTTACGCCACCTTTAACCATGATTTGTGCTGCATATTTTACATCTAATTGCTCTGAGATTTGAAATGCTGGTTTTGAGTATATATCATATACTCTTAGTAAATCTATATCACCATCATTTGCTATGATTGATGTGAGTATATTTTTATATGTGAGCATACCATAAGCATCATGTGGTTTTAGTTTGTTTACAACTAAAGATTTTACTTTTTTTGTTCTCATTATGTTCAATGCCTCACGTACAGGCATCATTGGTGACACACTTACAATTTTGTTTGCTTCTATCATTATATCTTTTACTAACATTATAATTCCTCCAAAATTTCTTTTTCAAATAGTTCAACTTCTTTACTCTCCATCCCTGATAGATGAGTCAATGGAAATGTAAAAACCATACCGTTTGAGTTGTCATCATTGTGTAAATCCAACTCTTTTCTAAAAGCTTTAAAAACCTTCATACTTAGCTTTTCTGGGAGTATAAAAAGAAGTGCTGATACATTTTCTTCTAAAGTTAATCCAAAAAAGATTTTTTTCTCTTCTAGTCCGATTGTTTTTCCATTGAAAATCGTCACTCCACCTGCTCCTGCTTTTTTTGCTATATCAACTGCTTCTTCCTCTTTTGAATCAGGTACTATAGCTATTAACGCTACAAATCTCATATGTTCTCCTTGTTGTCTTTTAATTTTTGTTTATTGTTTTGGTATTGTGCTAGTATGCCGTATCCCATAACTGTTATCATAGGAAATAATGATGCAAATGCAATTAGCCCAAAACCATCTATAAGTGGATTTCTACCTGGTATATTTTCCGCAAGTCCAAGTCCAAGAGCTGCAACTAGAGGTACTGTAACTGTTGAAGTTGTAACTCCTCCACTATCGTAGGCAATAGGAACTATATATTTTGGTGCAAAATAGGTCATAATAATAACTATAACGTACCCAACTATGATGTAGTAGTGAAGTGGTGTGCCACTCACTAGTCTATATGCTCCAAGAGAAATACCACAAGCAACACCAAAGGCAACAGCCATTCTTAATGTATTTTGATTTATATTTCCTTTGCTTATTTCACTTGCTTTCATAGCAATGGCTATGAGTGCAGGTTCAGCCATAGTAGTTGAAAATCCTATCATAAAACCAAACAGATAGATAAGATAGTTGTTTCCCATAGAGGTAAGTGCATAAGCAATGTTCTCTCCAATTGGAAAAAGTCCAAGTTCAAGTCCAACAATAAAAGCATCAAGACCTACTATGAGAAGAACAACACCAACAATAACTTTTTTTAAGTGAGGGATAGGTCTTTTGATAATGATATATTGAAAAAAACCAATAACTAAAAGAATAGGAAGAACATCTTTTACAACACCTAAAAACTCTAACACTAAGTTATATATTCCAAAACGGTTTATCATATTTGATGTTTCTATTACTTCATTTAGTATTTCTGAAGTTGAACCAAAGTTGTATACAACTATGCCAAATACTTGTACAAATATCATAGGAGTTAGTGAAGCAAAAGCAATTAGTCCAAAACCATCGATTGCAGGATTTCTTCCTTTAATAGATGAGCTTAATCCAATTCCCAAGGCTGCTACAAGAGGTACGGTTACAGTTGAAGTAGTAACTCCACCACTATCATACGCAAGTCCAATTATCTCAATAGGAGCAAAAAATGTAACACTCACAACAATGATATAACCAGCGATGATATAGTATTGAATAGGATGACCTAAAAGTATACGTAAAACTCCAAGAGCAATGGCAAATCCAACAGAAAATGCAACTGTTAAACGAAGATAAAAAGCGTCAATTCTACCATCACTTATGATGGAAGCTTTGTTTGCTATGGCTATTAGAGCAGGTTCGGCGATAGTTGTTGAAAACCCAATCAAAAATGCAAAAGTTAGTAGCCAAAAAACAGAACCTTTTCTAGCAAAGTCATTGGCTAAGTTCTCTCCAACAGGGAATATTCCTATTTCAAGACCACGTATAAAAAGTGCTAAACCAATAGCAACTATACTAAGACCAATACAGATAGAAATCAAATCATCAGGCATGGTTTTTATAATTACTATTTGAAAAAATGCCACAACTGCGATGATTGGAAGCAAGTCTTTTGAAGAGTTTTTCAAATCAGATATGAAAATTTTCATACTCTCTTTTATCATTTTTTATTCCCTAGTGTAATTTTAAAGCCTTTGATGTCTCTAAGCAGTGTGATTTTGCCTGAGTGAGCCTTAATTATTTGTAAAGATAGTGCAAGTCCTAGCCCATGCCCTTTTGTCTTTGTTGTTTTAAATGGCTCAAAAAGTATATTTTCATTTTCTATTTTTTCCCCACTATCAGTTATATAAATTGCGTCATTTTTATAGAGTATATTTACTTCGCCTGTTTCATTATCGCCTTCCTCAATGGCATCAATGGCATTAAATATAAAGTTCTGAAGAACTAAAACAAGAAGCTCTAAATCTCCTTCTATTTGAGTATGAGGAAAATCAAACGTAAAATCTATGTCTTTAGAGTAAGTGTACTGCTGTACTGCTAGTTCACACTCTTCATGTAGTTTATCTAAGTAAAAGTATTGGAAGTTTGGTTGAAGTCCTTTTGTAAAAAGAAGAGTAGCCTTTATGATTCTTTCTACTCTCCAGATAGCTTTTCGTATCTCTAAAACAAGGGGTTTACATTTTATATCTACTTTTTTAAAGAGAGTTGATGAAAGAAGTGAAACTGAACCTATAGGGTTTCTTATCTCATGAGATAGATGGGCTGCGACTTGACCCATTGAAGCTAAACGTTCTCGTCGTTTCTCTTCCGTAATATCTGTTGCACTAATGACGGTTTTTTCATCTTGATTAGCGACTTTAATAAGATAGAAGGCACCACCGTACTCAATTTCGTTAGTACTTTTAGAAGATTCATCTATATGATTTAAAAGTCCACTTACCTTTTTTGCTTCACTGTTTTGTAAAAATATCTCACCATCTTTGTTTAAAACCCAAAGGGCATTTGGTTGCACCTCTATGATTTGAGCAATAAAGTTTTGTAGTGAATTATAGGATTTATTTAATTGTTTATACTCATCTTCTATGACGTAAGTTTGATTTATAAGGTCTTCTAAGCCTTTTTTAAATATCTCTTTTTCTTTGCTACTCAGACTATTTAATAGGCTCTCGTCTATCAATACAACTCCTTAAAATCTTTTATAGATAGTAGCATCTTTACATGTAGTGCAATATTAAAAAGAGAGGATTAGACTAGTTAGATCGTATTTTTTAAATAAATTCTTGCATAACCACTACTCAAATCAAAAGTCTCTATAAATAGAGATACAAATTGAAGTTGATTTTTAAAAATAGAAACTGGCCTGAAATTTATCCCCAACTTAGTATATTTTTCAGTGAAATTCTGTTAAAATATACTAAGTGATTTAGGAATATGAGGTGGGTTTACACAGTTTAATTTACAGTCTCCTACTTGTACCCGATACTTTAATTGAACTATTAGCTACATCAGTAAAGTTAACAAATAACTGAGAAGGCTGTTCCATATCAAACCCTTGTAAAATTTCAATGTTTCCTGATTTTTTTAATCCCATATTTCTTAAATATTCGCCCAAAGCAATAGCAGCCGAACCAGTCGCTGGGTCTTCATAAATACCACCATATGCAAAAGCATTTCTTGAATGATATAGATTTTCATTTTCTTTCCATAAAATACTAATTGTAACTATCTTTTTTTGTTCCATTAATATTTTTATTTTTGAAAAGTTATATTTCATTTCTTGAAGTTTTTGTTTATCTTTTAGAAAGATGATCAAATGATTGTTACCTGAAAATGCAATTTTTATAGGATACTCTTCATTCAAGTCATCTTTATTAAATGAAAATGACTCAACTATACTATCAATGTATTCTTTTTCAACATTTTTTGAATGTGTTTTCATAGAGCTGATACTTGTAAAATTTTCACCATTATTTTGACTAATTTCAATTTGAATTCTTCCATCATTTAAAATTAGCTGATAAGTACCTGGGCCAAATTTTTTACCAATTAAAGAACCACTGGCAATAGTTGCATGGCCACAAAAGGCTATTTCCATTTCAGGAGAGAAGTACCTTATTCTAAAAGAATCATTTTGTTTAACTAAAAATGCTGTTTCTGAATAATTCACATTTTTTGCAATTTTAAGCATTTGTTTATCGCTTAACATAGTATCATTTAAGAGAACACCTGCTGGATTACCACCTTCATTTTTGTATGAAAATGCTGATATTTTTTCTACTTTCATTTTAATTCCTTAATTTTTTATAATTATATAGTATTTAGAAACTTTACTCTTTATCTTATATTTCATATTAATTGGTCAATATTGCTATAATTTTTGTTTTAAATGTTAAAATATCTCATGAAAAAAGAAACTAAACATTCTAGAGCAGAAATAGTCAACAAATCATTAGCTTATATTTATAGCTATATTGATAAAAATATCACTCTAGATGAATTAGCTAGATTAAACAGCGTCAGCAAATATCATTTTCATAGAATATTCAAAGAAGAAACGGGTGAAAATTTATTTGAAAGAATTAGCTCTATTCGTTTACAAAAAGCAGCCAATTTACTTACAATTAATTGTTATTCAACCATTAGTGAAATTGCACAGTTATGTGGTTATAGTTCACATTCATCTTTTATTAAGGCGTTTAAAAACAGATTTACTTTTACGCCTACCCAATGGAGAAAAGGTGAGTATATCAACTACTCAAAAAAAAATATGACATTGGATGAACAGATTAATAATGATTTTTTCAGTATTGAACCATTAATAAAAGTAGCTCAAAAAAGAATTTGTGCGTATATAAGACATAAAGGTTATGATTTATCTGTTGCTAGAACATGGGATAGATTAATGGCATATGCCTATGAAAAAAAACTTAATAGTAAAATTCAGATTGGAGTTTTTCATGATAATCCTGTTATTGTACCATACCAAGAGTGCCATTATGTTGCTGCCATTGAAGTTGATAGTACATTTGTATCGACCAATTCTATCAGTAAGTTAGAAATTGAAGAGTCATTGTGTGTTGTTTTTCACTATGAAGGTTTTTATGGAGATGTTACTAAACTTATGGTTTATATTTATAACTTTTGGCTTCCAAGCAGTGGTTATGAAGCTAAAACACTTCCCCCATATGCAGTTTATCACAAAAACCATTTTTTAGAAGAAAATGATAGTTTTTGTTTGGATTTTTATGTTCCAATTTCAGTCGTTTAATTTAATGTATTATTCTATTTTTTGCACTTATCATCCAAATTTTTTAGTTCCATATTTAGTGCCATTGTAGAGATATAAACCTCCCATAAAGACAGAAGAAGAGAGATACACATTGCACCTAAACTAAGACCAAATACTTTTTCTCCTATTTCTATATACTCAATAAAAAGCCAAAACATAGAGACTGTACACAGTAGTATAGATACTACACCAAAAAACTGCATCCATTTGGTTAGTTCTAGTCTACGTCTTAGGTTACTTATTTGTTCATTAACTTCACAATCATCATCTGCTCTTATTTGATGGCTTAAACTCATCACTTAAAATTTTATTTATAGTGTCTTGTGAGTATATTTTGTTACCATTTTGTGTTTTAGCACCAATCCAATGCTCTTTTTTACATACTCGTCACTCCATTTAAAAGGGTTCCATACAATAAAAATTCCATTCCCAACTTACCTTTTTCACTTCACTATTTTGTAAAAATATCTCACCATCTTTGTCTAATACCCATAAAGCATTTGGCTGAACTTCTATAATTTGGGCTATGAAATCTTGCAGTGAGGTATCTCTTTTTCTTTGTTACTCAGACTAATTAATAGGCTCTCGTTTATCAACATAGCTCCTCAAAATCTTTTAATTCAAATAACATTATTTCGTTATTTTGTTTGCTTTTAAGCTCTTTACTGAAACCACTTTTAGAACAAAGTACAAACTTAGTAGCCCCAAGTTCTACTCGTTCACACTTTTTTTGCAGTGTTTTTAGTATGTTTTTGCAAACTTTATGGTTTTTCCACTTTGTTTCACCAGCGATGATTGTACCATCTTTTATCTCAATAAGTAGGTCGATTTCTATTTTTTTATCCCAATAGCTTCCGTAGTTAACGACGTTTTTTGATTTTGACTTATGAATTATAAGTTCATTGCTTAATTCTTCAAATGTTAAGCTAATAAAGGATTCTATATCAGATATAACCTGTTCTACATGTAGAGGTTTTTCTATATTTGGAGCTATAAAAGTAAACCAAAAACGAGTAAAGTTATCACAAAAGTGAATTTTATCTTGTATCTCATATCTTCTAAGTGACTTTTTTATGAGTTGCCCTTTGAACTCTCTTATCGGTTTTTCTCTACTTTTTTCTTTTTTAATGATATGTTTTTCAAAAAGAGATTTATAGAGAGCTCTTCCTCTAACTTGTGAGATATTTTCTTTTTTGTAGACTGTGTAACTTTTTCTGTCACCAATGGCAAGACGTACTAAAATAGACTCTAAATCTTTTTGAAAATTTTTGTCTGCATCATAGACAAAGTAGGGCTTTAGCTCATCAATTCTATCTAAGATATTGGTTTGTATACATGTAGCCAAATCATCATCTAGTTTCATAAACTTTAAAAAAGGGTGACCGTCAAAAACAGAGTAAAACTCTATACACTCTTGTATATCGAAGTAGTTAAATCGTTCATGGAACTTTTTAAAGCTCATTTAAAACTTTTTCCAAAAAGAGGCAGAGAATATGATAAAGACAGTATAGCACTCAAGTCTTCCTATTATCATTGCAAAACTTAGAACTATTTTATCATACCAAGTAAAAAAACTGTAGTTTTCTGCTGGTCCAGTAAGTCCAAACCCAGGACCTATGTTTCCTACCATAGAGATTGCAGTTGAGATTGAACTCATCTCATCGAAACCTCTTGCATATAGATATGCCATTGTTAAAAGAATGGTCATAGTAAAAAGTGACAAAAATCCAAAAACTGAGCGGATTGTAGAGTTTTTAATCTCTTTATTGTCAATAAAAATTGAAGAGATAGTATCTGGATGAAGTGATCGTTTTATTTCAAAAAATATGTTTTTAAAGAAGATAATATGTCTTATGCTTTTGATGCCACCTGCAGTTGAACCTGTATTTCCTCCCAAAAGCATCGCGAAAAAGAGAATCATGACAGCTACATTGCCCCAACTCTCGTAGTTAAGAGTTGCAAAGCCTGTGGTTGTTGAGATTGACACTACTGAGAAAGAGGCGTGAGTAAGAGCAACATAAAAACTATCATCACTACTTGTGTAGTGAACAAAAGCAAGTCCTAGGGAGAGAGTGATAAGCATGGTAGTTAACCATTTAAACTCTTCGTGAAAGTGTGCTTTTTTGTTGCCCATAAAGAATTTTATGTGGGCTATAAAGTTTAAGCTTGAGATAAACATGAAGAAGATAGTTACCCAAAGAATAGCATCGTTATCAAAGTAGCCCAAAGAGCTATTTTTAGTTGAAAATCCACCAGTTGATATGGTGGAGAGTGCATGTGCTAAAGCATCGAACCAGTTCATACCAAATATCATGAGAAAAATAAAATTTGCAATAGTAAAAAGAAGGTAAATCGTCCATAGTTTCATGGCAGTGTCTTTGATTTTTGGAGAGACTTTATCTATAGATATACCGGTTGATTCTGCTTTAAAGAGTGAAAGTGAACCATTTGGATTTAGTAGTGGCAAAAGTCCAACACCAAGGACAATGATACCCATACCACCAAGCCAATGAGTAAGACTTCTATGAAAAAGAAGACTATGAGGAAGTCCTTCAATATTTGTAAAGATGGTTGCACCAGTTGTCGTAAAACCACTAATAGATTCAAAAAAAGCATCTGCAAAACTGGTACCTGCATGAAGAACAAAAGGAATTGCCCCGCCAATACCAAGAAGTAACCAAACTAGATTTACGGAGATGATACTTTCTTTTATGCTAAGGGTTAAAAGATGGTTCTTTAAAGAGTAAAATATAACGGCATTTAAGAGCAATAAAGAGAGCATTGAGAGAAGATAAAGAGTCATATCTTCACCATAAAGTAACCCTATAAAAGGAGGTATTAGAAGTGCAAAAAATACAACAATTCCTACTGTTGAGATAAATTTTAATATGTTTTTTTTATTCATCTATGTTTTGTTTGAACCAGTCTGTAATAGATTTTGAGTTTTCAGATAATGAAAAACAGATGATGACATCTCCTTCTTCAAATGACTCAATATATTTATATGTGATAAATCTTTTACCTCTTTGGATAAAGAAACTACCTTTTTCATAGATTTTTTTGCTTAACTCTAGTTTTTTACCAACTAAATTAGGAATTACTTTTCTAAGATACACCATACCTTCCCCACCACAAAAAGCACGTTGAGTAACTATCTTTGATGATGATATTTTCTCTAAGATAGTATAATAAGCATTCATTTTTTCACCACGGATAACTTCAATGCTAAGTTTTCTCATAAGCGAGGCATACTGTCTATTGTTATGAATTCCTATGACTTTCTCTATCCCTCTTTGGTTTGCTTCAAGGCACTTCGTTATATTGAACTCATCATTTGTAGTTGCAGCTATGAATATGTTTGCATTTTTTGCATGATTTTCAAGGATGAAGTCTAAGTTGTAGTTGCTCTTTATAACTTCTACACTATTTTTTAGTATATTATTTGCTTGTTTGCAACCCTCTAAACTTTTGTCTATGAGTTTTATGTTGAGTCCCTTATTAACCAAGACTTTTGAAATTTCAATTCCTAGTTGATTTGCTCCATAAACTATGCAATTCTTTATCTCTTGCTTGTTCCATTTGTTGCAGATACTTACTCTTATGTCTTTCATCTGCGAGGGAAATGTAAAAAAGTATATCAAATCATTTGGCATAAGCATTGCCATCTCATCTGGTATAAAAAATTTATCACCTCTCTCTATGCCTGCTACTATGATTTTGTCTTTAAATTCTGCTTTAAAAGTAGAAAATAAAACAGGCTCGAATTCGTTATGAATTCTTATAGAAAGAAGTAGAGCTTTTGTATAATCAAATGTTTTTATATTGTTTGCATGTGGAAAATCTATGAGGTAGTTAAAAGTATTTGCTACGTTGATAGCAGGGGTTATGATATCTGTAATTCCCAATTTATTTTTGATTTTTTCACTCATAAAAAAGTCATTTTTCAGACGTACTATCTTCTCTTTCACGTGTACAATATTATCTATAATCAAAGAGGAGAGAAGGTTGACTTCATCAGAGTCAGTGACAGCTATGAAAAGGTCAATGTCTTCTTTTATATTTCTATATGTATGAGGGTTTTCAACATCTCCACATATACTTAAAACATCTAAAGTTTCATCTATATTTTGTATGGTTTTTTCATTGCTGTCAATGAGCGATACTTCATTGTCTTCCATTAGCTCTTTAGCTAAAAAATAGCCAACTTTTCCAGCACCAGCAATTACGATATTCAATTTTTATAGCTTTTCATGACAGTGTAATATTTGTTAGTTAAAAAATCTACATAATTTTTTTTTCTTTTTTTATCAATTATATCTATAAATGAATGATTTCCGTATTTATCATCTTTATCATAAGATAGATAATCTATTTGCCCATCTCTTTTGGAACTTTTAACAATGGCATTATAAAAAGCTTCTTTTCGTTCATCGTGATTAAAAAGTTCAATCTCTATTTTAAAAACTTTTTCTTGATGGTCAAGGAAAACTCTTACAACTTTGATAGAGTTTTCTAGTATATTATTATCAAATATGTTCTTTTCACTTGTAATACAGATGGAGTTTCCACATCTAAAATTGTGTTCAAAAAGATAGTTTTGATCTTTATTTAAAAGATGCTCAAAAACACCAGAAAATAAAAATATCGGGGTGAAAAGTAAAAAAAGAAAACTTTTTCTCATAGAAACTCCTAAAATTTTATTTAAAAAACTATTCTACTCCAAATTTTAATAAAATTAGATAAAATAAATAATCTAAAGGAGTCATTATGTCAAAAATCGTTATTTTTAGTGGGGCAGGGGTGAGTGCTGATAGTGAAATTTCAACTTTTAGAGATAATGATGGACTTTGGGAAAAACATAGTATAAAAGATATTTGTACAGCTGGGTGCTTACAAGCAAATCGTGAAGAAACTCTTAGTTTTTATGATGCAAGACGAAAAGATATTGAAGATAAAAAACCTAATCTAGCCCACAAAACTATAGCAAAACTTAAAAAGAGATACCCCGATAAGATTTCTGTGATTACACAAAATGTAGATGATATGTTTGAAAGAGCAGGCTGCAGCGATATACTTCATCTTCATGGATATTTAAGAGAGCTAAAATGTGAAAAATGTAGTTTTCTAAAAGACATAACTTATAATAGGCAAAAAAGAGATGAGCTTTGCCCTACATGTAACTCAAAACTTAGACCAAATATAGTATTTTTTGGAGAGCCTGCACCAAAGTATGAGGAGCTTTATAAACACCTTGAAGATTGTGAAGTTTTTGTCTGCATTGGAACTAGTGGAGCAGTTATAAATGTTGATATGCTAAGTCAATGGGCAGAGTATAAGATACTAAACAACCTAGAACCAAGCAACCTTATAAACGAAGAATATTTCAATGAAATCTACTATGAAAAGGCAATAACAGCAATAATAAAGATAGAAGAGTCATTAAAAAAGTTTTTAGATTGACAAATCTCAAGTTATTTGTTTACATGTAAAGATATAATTATAGGATGAAAAGAATAAGAGACAATATAATAACTGGTAAACATATACTATATTTTGACTATACAGCCTCAGGACAAGCTTATGTTCCTATAGAAAATATAATTCAAGACATACTAAAAACATATGCGAATACGCACTCAGAAGTATCTTCAAGTGCAGTAACTACAAGCAAACTTTATGAAAAAGCAAGAGAAGATTTAAAATATGCACTAGGGGTTGATGAGAGTTTTTACCTACTGCCAACAGGAACTGGAGCAACAGGGGCAATCAAAAGGTTTCAAGAACTTTTAGGCATATACATACCTCCAAGAACAAGACAAAGATACAAAGTAGAACCAAAAGAGCTACCTTTGGTGTTTGTTGGACCTTATGAGCATCACTCAAACGAGATAAGTTTTCGTGAGGGCTTATGTGAAGTTATACGAGTTCCACTTGATGATAAAGATTGTATTGATTTAGATTATTTAAAAAAAGAACTTGAAAAAAATAGCAACAGAGAAATCATAGCTTCATTTTCAGTAGCTTCAAATGTTACTGGGGTTTTGAGTGATTATAAAACAATATATAAATTGATAAAAAAACATAGAGGTATTTTGTGTTTAGATGCAGCTGCTGCTTCACCATACATAAACATAGATTCTAATTACTATGATGCTCTATTTTTATCTCCTCATAAACTTTTAGGTGGAGTGGGTAGTTGTGGGATTTTAGTTATTAAAAAAGAGCTTTGCTGTGAAAAAAAACCAACTTTTGCAGGTGGTGGAACAGTCGCATATGTTTCAAGAAAAGCACATAATTTTTTAGAAAATTTTGAGATGATAGAAGATGCAGGAACGCCTGGAATTTTACAATTTATAAGAGCTTCACTAGCATATAATCTTAGAAATGAGATAGGATTGGATGTTATAAAAGAGAAAGAAAAAGAGTTAAAATTTTACTTTGGAAGTAGAGTAAAAAAGATAGAGAGTGTTAAGTTGTTTTGTAGTTTTGAGCAAGATAAACTTCCTATTTTTTCACTAAATTTTAAAAATATAAACCCTTATGATGTAGCACAATATCTTTCCGATAAGTTTGCCATACAGACTCGTGCAGGTTGTAGTTGTGCAGGACCTTATGGTCATGATTTACTCTCGCTTGAAGATGGTCAAAGTTTTGATGAAAAACCAGGTTGGTTGAGGGTGAGTATACATTTTACACATACTAAAAAAGAGATAGATATACTCTTAAAAGCGATAAAAGAGGCGATAAAGGTTTTATAGCCTAAAGCATTGATTTTTCTAGTATTTGACTCACTATTTCAAGTGTAACTTCACCTTTTTCACCAAGTTTTGTCATCTTTTTATCTTTGAGTCCATCAGTTACTTTCTGTGCGACTTTGCTATCAATTTCGTAGTCATTTAAGTTTGTAGAAATTCCAACATTGTGGTAAATTTTCTCTATCTCTTTTATGACTTCTTCATTGTTGTCTACTATGCCAAATACGTTTCTTCCCATCAAAGCTATTTTCTCAGCTTTACTCTCACTCATGACACGCAGAAGACTAGGTTGAATAACTGCTAGTGTTCTTGCGTGGTCAATGCCATAAAATGCAGTGAGTTCATGTCCTATCATGTGAGTTGCCCAGTCTTGCGGAACTCCTACCCCAATGAGACCGTTTAGAGCTTGATTTGCTAATAGCATTAAATTCTCTTGCCATACAGTATCGGATCTTCTATCCCAACTATCAGCTAATGCAACTAAACCTTTGAGAATAGTTTCTGCATAACCATCATTTACTAAGGAGGTGTTAGGGTAAGTGAGATACTGCTCACAAGTATGTACGAAAGCATCAACTAAACCATTTGCAAGTTGTCTATCATTAAGTGTTATCATTGTAAGTGGATCAAGAACTGCAAACTTTGGATAGAGATGAGAGGACATAAAAGCTCTTTTTTCTGTGGTAGTTTTTCTTGACATAACTGAACCACCATTTGATTCTGAACCAGTTGCAGGAAGAGTTAGAATAACCCCTAAATCTATGGCTTTTTCTACTTTTTGCGTTCCATTTACTAAATCCCAACCATCACCATCATAAAGAGCTGCACTTACTAAGTACTTGCACCCATCTATTACGCTTCCGCCACCAACTGCTAAAACAAAATTTATGTTTTTCTCTTTTATGATTTTTATCGCTTTATTCATGGTTTCCACTGTAGGGTTTGGTTCTACTCCACTAAACTCAAACCAAGTGTAGTCCTCTAAAACTCCATCTACTTGGTCATAAACGCCATTAAATTTGATTGAACCTCCACCATAAACTACTAAAATTCTTTTACTTTTATTTAGGTATTTAGTTATTGAGTATATTTTCCCCTCGCCAAACTCTATAGCTGTTGGGTTGTTATATGTGAAGTTCATAAGAAACCTTTTATTTTATTGTAATTATAGTTAATTGAATTTAATATATAGTAAATTTACGTATTGTTAAGATAAAAAAGAGATAAAATCAAAAGAGACTACTTTTAAAAAAGTGGCAAAAGAGTTTTTAAAGTGTCCTTCAGGTAACAAAAGTGGAGATTTAGGAAGATTTGCTAAGGACGTGATGGTTATATTTAAAGATGAGTTACATGTAGTGCATGGTTCTTTTAAAATAGAGTTTGGATTTCATTTTATAGAAATAACTTCACGAGGATAATAGATTATAAAATAAAAGGGATAATCATTTTTGTGTTTTGCATATAATTTTTATACTCAGTTGATTCTATATGCCACAATTTTTCCTCTTTAGTTGCTTTTAAAAACATGGTTAAAGTTAAGATAGTGCATATAGCGATATTTATATAATTTGGCGAGTTGGTTAATGGTGCAAACATGGTTATAAGTACAGCAAAGTACATAGGATGACGTATGAACCTATATGCTCCTGTGGTTACGAGTTTAGCATCTTCTTTTATGTCAGGAATTATGTTGAAGTTTGAGATTCTATTAAACAAAAGAGTATAAAGAAAAACTCCAATACCCAATAAAAATATCATAACTGGAAGAGTTTTAGAAAACATAGGAAGGTTTAGAAAAATAAGAAAAGCTATACATGTAAACTGTGAGGTTACTAGTAAGTATGAGTAGTTTTTATTTGTTAACATGGTGGTATTTTACCTTAAGTCAGATATAATTCGCATGAAAGGAAAAAAAATGGCAAAAACACAATTAACAACTTCAAAATTAGCTTTAAAATTAGACATAAAAACAAATGAATTAAACAAAAAGTTTGTACAAATGGGTTATCTTGAAAAAAAGAATAAAGACTATCATTTAACAAAAGATGGTAAAAGTGCAGGAGGAGAGACAAAATCAAATGGTTCTCGTGCGTATGTTCTATGGGACGAAAAAGTAGAAAAAGACATAAAGGAATATGATGAAAAAAATCTTTAAGCTAAAAGAAGAAAATAAAAATCCGCAAAGACAACTCGATGCAATCAAGCATGAAATAAGAAAGTATATTAAAAGAGAGAAAAGAAAATCACTTCCAGATGATGTAGATTTTTGGGATATGAAGTGTAAATTTGGAAAAAATAATGAAGAACCTAAGGTTATAGAGTTTGTTGATATCACCAAATATATTGATGAATCTAGTGAGCAAGACTGTGACAGTATCTATGTGGAAATCATATCTACAAAAGGTTATAAGCCAAAAGAGATAGAATAATTTTTATAGGCAAATAGAAAATTTCCTATTTGCCATTGGGAATGTATAATAATACTCAACTTTCGCACATAAATTCAACTAAATTTACAAACTTAGATTAAAGGTGAAGATTAAAGGTGA
>CAZHBU010000020.1:28340-32157 GCA_964530865.1 uncultured Sulfurospirillum sp. | reverse complement strand
TACTGCCTTTTTCTCACCATCTTTAAGTTCGCCTATAACGTAACCATCTGAGTTAGCTAGTACATCATCTACATTTTCAGGGCTTACAACAAGAACCATACCAACACCCATGTTGAAAGTTCTGTACATTTCGCTCTCTTCTACGTGTTTAGCCATAAAGTCAAACACAGGTAGAGTTTTGATTTTGTCTTTGTAAACAGTCGCTTGCATACCAGCTGGTAGAACTCTTGGTAAGTTTTCAACTATACCACCACCAGTTATGTGTGCTAAAGCATTGATTTTGTTTTTTAGTTTTTTAAATGTTTTAACATAAAGTTTTGTTGGAGTTAAAAGTGTGTCGATTAGTGGTTTGCCATCAAACTGGGTGTCAAATTTGTAGTCCAATTTTTCAAAGAAAAGTTTTCTTACTAGCGAGAAACCATTTGAGTGAACACCTGAGCTTGGAAGTGCTACTAAAACATCTCCAGCCTTTACATGAACTAGACGATTCATCTCATCTTTTTCAGCGATTCCAACTGAAAAACCAGCTAAATCAAAATCTTTGCCACTGTACATTCCTGGCATTTCAGCAGTCTCACCACCAATAAGAGAACATTCACTTTCGATACAACCTTCAGCAATGCCCTTAACAACAGCAGTAGAAGCTTCAATGTCAAGTTTAGCAGTTGCATAATAGTCCAAGAAGAAAAGTGGAGTTCCAAAGTTACAGATGAGGTCATTCACGCACATTGCTACTAGGTCAATTCCTACTGTGTCATATTTACCAGAGTCGATTGCAAGCTTTAGTTTGGTTCCAACACCATCAGTTGCTCCAAGAATTACAGGTTTTTTGTACCCTGTTGGCATCTCATAAGCACCAGCAAATGACCCAATTCCACCTATGACATTTGAATCAAAAGTTGATTTTACTAGAGGTTTGATATTTTCTACAAACTGATTTCCTGCATCAATATCAACGCCCGCATCTTTATAACTAACTGTGCTCATAATAATCCTAAAATTGTTTTAAGGTATTTTAACAAAATTATGTTAAAATCGTGCTAAAAAAAAGGCATATAAATGTTAAATCAAGATATTATAAACGCAGAGATGCTAACACACGTTGCACTCTGTACTCATAAAGAACCAAAAGATGTATTTATTTTAGGAAGCCATGACTATATAAACAGCGAAATTGCAAGACACAATGGACTCCACGTTGACCTTTGTGATAATGTAGGTTGTATTGAGAGTGCAAAAGATAACTCTTTTGATGTAATCATTGTAAATTCTGATAGATACTATGAGCCAACGTTTGCTGCTCAGATAAATAGAGTATTGAGAAATGATGGTCTAGTTGTTCTTAAGACAAATGAAAAGCTAGAAGAGAACATTGGTGTTTTTGGAAATCTTTTTGGTATCGTTATGACATATAAAGTGGAAGATAGGCGTGCGATTATTGCTACTAAAAAGTATCACCCAACAGCCGATATAATATTACAACGTTCTGATTTACTAGAAGATCTTAGTTATTACAATGCTGAAATGCATTTAGCATCATTTGCATTGCCAACGTATCTTAGAAAAAAGTTGTTAGGGATTCAGAAAAACTAATGCAATTTAATCACGCGTATGTTATGACTGGGGGGATTGCTACTGGTAAAAGTACAGTTTGTGCACTTTTAAAGATGCATGGCTTTAGTCTGATTGATGCAGACGTGATTGCAAAAGAACAACTTGAAGCTAGTAAAGGTGAGCTTAGAAAAATTTTTAGTGATGAGGTTTTTGATGAAAGCAAGATAGATAGAAAAAAACTTGCAGATATCATCTTTTCTTCATATGAACAAAGAGAGAAACTAAATGCTCTAATTCATCCAAAAGTAAGAGCTGAGATAAGCAGACAAGCAGAGCTTAAAGAGAAGTTTGAGCTTCCGTATCTTATGGATATTCCACTTTTCTTTGAGAGTGGGGATTATGAGTGTCGTATGAGTATGGTTGTTTATACTCCAAAAGATATTCAGCTAGATAGGCTAGTTAAACGTGAAGGTTTTAGTTTAGAAGAGGCAAAACGTAGAGTTGGGGCTCAAATAGACATAGAAGAGAAGAGAAAGAGGGCAGATTGGGTTGTTGATAACTCAAAAGATTTGAAGCACCTACAAAACGAAGTAGAGAAGTTCGTAGATTATATAAGAGGGCAGTATGCAGGTATCAAAGTATAACGCAAGTGGAAATGATTTTATAATTTTTCATACATTCATTCAAAGAGATTATAGTGCATTAGCAAAAGAATTATGCCACAGACAAGATGGCATTGGAGCTGATGGGCTTATCGTTTTAATCCCAAGTAGTGAGGCTGATTTTAAGTGGCTTTTTTATAACAGTGATGGAAGTCATGCTGCAATGTGTGGTAATGGAAGTCGTGCTTGTGCTCACTATGCATTTGCTAATGGTTTAGCTAATAAACAGATGAAGTTTACAACAGATGCAGGGCTTATTGGCTCTACAGTCGATGGTGATATCGTTGAATCTGAACTAACAGAAGTAAAAAAGTTAGCTGACAAGTTTACAGATATGGGAAGAGAGTGGTACTTTTACGATACAGGTGTTCCTCACTTAGTTAGTGAAGTTACAAACTTAGATGAGTACGACAAAGAGTTGGCTTCAAAGATGAGGTATAAGTACAATGCAAATGTAAATTTTGTTTTAAATGATGAAAAAGCTTTACATGTAAGAACTTATGAGCGTGGAGTAGAAGACGAGACAGGAGCGTGTGGAACTGGTATGGCTGCTTGTTTTTACTCTTTACATGTAGAAGGAAAAATTAAGAATAATTCAAAGGTGTATCCAACAAGTAAAGAAGAGTTGAGCTTAAGAATCTCTGGAGGGCGACTATTTTTTAAGGGCAAGGTGAAAAGAGTTTTTGAGACAAATATATAAAATCATAATCGGGCTTACATGTAGCACTGTTTTTCTCTTTGGTGTGGGTTTCCCAGATTCATATTACAATATGAGTGGGAAAGCACAAAAGAGAGAGTTTATCAATATACTTAAACCATTGATTGATAAGAGTAATGAAAAAACTATGCAGAAGAGAGTTTTTATTGAAAACTTTTTTAAACAAGCACTCACCAATGGATTTCGCTTTTTGAAAGCAAATGATTTGAAAAAACTTTTAAAAATTTCAAAGAAGTATAGAGTAAAAAATCTATTTGATAGAGATTTATACCTCAAGCGCGTAGATATTGTACCTGTTCCTTTAGCACTAGTTCAAGGTGCTATTGAGAGTGGATGGGGGAAAAGTCGTTTTGTAAGAGAAGCAAATAATATTTTTGGTCATTGGACTTGGGGCGAAATTGGACTTATCCCACTTGGGCGAAAAAAAGGGAAAACACATAAAATTCGTATATTTAAAACTATGCAAGACTCGGTTGATGCGTATATTTTAAATTTAAATCGACATTATGCATATAAAAGCTTTAGAGATGTTAGAGGTCAAAAAAGAGAAGAGGGTAGACTTTTAACTGGGTATGAAGCAGCAGATACGATGATCAACTACTCTGAGCTTAGAGAAAAATATGTAGATATGTTACACAAAATGATGAAAGAGCATCATCTTTTATATTATGATGTAGTTAAAAATCAGAAATTAAAAGAGAAAGCAGGACTATAGTCCTGCTAAACTCATTGCTTCTGATTGAGCATTTGCGATTAAAGGGTCGATAACTTCATCTAGCAAGCCACCTTCCATGATAGCATCTAATCTATATAAAGTTAAGTTTATTCTGTGATCTGAGATACGGTTTTGTGGATAGTTATATGTTCGTATTCTTCCACTTCT
>CAZHBU010000020.1:0-28240 GCA_964530865.1 uncultured Sulfurospirillum sp. | reverse complement strand
TGTGATCTGAGATACGGTTTTGTGGATAGTTATATGTTCGTATTCTTCCACTTCTGTCGCCTGTACCTACTTGAGTTTTTCTCTCTTCACTTAGTTTAGCATCGTGCTCACGTTGTTGCATATCAAAAAGACGAGCTTTTAGAATTTTCATCGCCGCATCTTTGTTTTTATGTTGGCTTTTACCATCTTGATTAGTAACTACTAAACCACTTGGTAGGTGAGTAATTCTCACAGCACTATCAGTTGTATTAACTGATTGTCCACCATTCCCTGAAGCTCTCATAACGTCGATTTTTAGATCTTTAGGATCTATATTTACTTCAACATCGTCAACCTCTGGCATAACAGCGACTGTTATGGCCGAAGTGTGTACTCTTCCTTGAGATTCTGTTTTTGGAACTCTTTGAACACGGTGAACTCCACCCTCATACTTGAGTTTTGAGTAAGCACCTTGCCCTTTGATGATAGCAATCATCTCTTTGTATCCATCAAGTACACCCTCACTAGAGCTTACTATTTCAACTTTCCAGCCCATGTTCTCAGCATACCTAACGTACGCTTTAAATATGTCTGCAACAAAAAGTGCCGCTTCATCTCCACCAGTTCCTGCACGAATCTCTAAAAATATACTTCTATCATCATTTGGATCTTTTGGAAGGAGTAGAACTTTGATATCTTCTTCAATTTGAATTTTCAGAGGTTCAAGTTCTTTAAGTTCCTCTTTTGCAAGTTCACCAAGTTCATCGTCATCTAAAAGCATTTTGTTTTCTTCAATGCCTTCAATAGTCTTGATATACTCCAAAGCTTTATCTTTAACAGGTTCTATATTAGACTGCTCTTTAGATAAATCTGTCATTCTTTTTATATCCGATGCAATATCTGGCTCACTAAGAAGTCTGCTTATCTCATCATAACGGTCTAAAAATGGTTGTAGTTTATCTTTTAACATTTGGAACTTTCAAAAGGGGTAGGGTGTAAAAAGGGGGAAGCCGCGTAAATTACGCAGCTACTGTATTAACTAGTTTAGCAAGTCTACTGATACGACGTGCAGCAGTGTTCTTTTTTAAGATACCTTTTCCAGCATATACATGAAAGCTCTTGTTTACATCTTTAAGTGCAACTGTTGCTGCTTCTTTATCGCCTGCTTCTACTGCAACTCTAACAGCTTTAGTTAGATTTTTAATTCTAGTTTTATAAAATCTATTTCTTTCTGCTCTTACTAATGTTTGTCTTGCGCGTTTTTCCGCTGATTTATGGTTAGCCATTGCTAAGCCTTTCGTTTAAAATTTAGGCATTGATTATACTGAAGAGTTTATTAAACAAAGCTTATTTTAAGTAATAATTTATAAAATATTTGAACTATTTGTGCTATAATCACAAAATCTTTACATGTAGAGGAAAAATAATGGGTAAACTTTTTGGAACTGATGGAGTTAGAGGAAGAGCTGGGAAAAAACTAAATGCTATGAATGCCATGCGTTTAGCGATGGCTGCAGGAATCTACTTTCGTAAAAATTCAATAAACAATAAAATAATAGTAGGAAAAGACACAAGAAGAAGTGGCTATATGATAGAAAATGCCATCGTATCTGGTTTAACAGCAGTTGGTTACGATGTAAGACAAATCGGTCCTATGCCTACTCCTGCAATCGCTTTTTTAACTGAAGACCTTAGATGTGATGCTGGAATCATGATAAGCGCTTCTCATAACCCTTACTACGATAATGGAGTAAAGTTTTTTGACTGCAAAGGCAACAAGTTAAATGAAAAAGCAGAAGCTGAAATTGAGAAGATATACCATAATGATGAGCTTATAGAAGAGAATCAAAAAGAAGAGTTTGGAATAGGGCGTTCTAAACGTATAGATGATGTTATCGGTCGCTATATTGTACATATTAAAAATTCTTTCCCGAAAGATTTGACACTTCATGGAGTAAGAGTTGTTTTAGATACTGCAAATGGAGCAGCTTACAAGGTAGCACCTACTATTTTTAGTGAACTTGGTGCTGATGTTATACTTTTGAATGATAAGCCAAATGGAAGCAATATAAATCTAAATTGTGGAGCTTTACACCCTGAAAACTTGGGTGATCAGGTAAGAAAACTAAGAGCTGACATTGGTTTTGCATTCGATGGCGATGCTGATAGACTGGTTGTTGTAGATGAAAATGGTGACGTAGTTCATGGTGATAAGCTTATTGGAGCATTGAGTGTTTTTCTAAAAGAGCGTGGAGTTTTACAAAAAAATAGCTCTGTTGCAACAGTTATGAGTAACCAAGCATTAGAAGATTATCTAAATGAAAATGGAATTGAGCTTCATCGTTGTAATGTGGGCGATAAATACGTTCTTGAAACTTTTGCTAAAAAAGGTCTAAATTTTGGTGGAGAGCAGAGTGGTCACATCATACTTGCAGATTTTGCAAAGACTGGAGATGCACTTGTAGCTGCACTTGCTGTTATGGCTGATGTGCTAACAAAAAAAGAGCCTGTTAGCAAACTTTTAAATGCATTTGATCTTTATCCTCAACTTCAAAAGAACCTAAGTGTAGGTAAAAAAGTACCTCTTGATGAGATTGATGGTTACACACAGTTAGTAGAAAAAATAGAGATACAAAATATTAGAGTTCTTATACGTTATTCTGGAACTGAAAACCTTCTTCGTATACTTTTAGAAGGAAAAGATGAAACAAAACTAAATAAGATGATGGAAGAGGTAACAAAACTTCTTCAAAGCAAACTCAATGGCTAAATCTCTAATAGTTTTTATATTAGCTTTTGTAGGAGTTTTTGTTATAGATCAAAATCTAAAAACTGTTTTTTTAGAGGGTTTTAGATGGTATGGTGATTATTTTTCTCTAATATTGACTTATAACAAGGGAGTAGCATTTTCAATGCTCTCTTTTTTGGATGGCAACTTGAAGTACATTCAGATTGTGTTTTTATCAGGAGTTTTTCTATATCTTTTTTTTAATAGGGATATTTTCAAATCTTATTCACTACCTGTTGGTATGATACTTGGGGCAGGGTGTAGTAATCTTTATGACAGATTCATTCATGGGGGGGTAGTTGATTATTTCTACTGGCATAAATGGTTTAGTTTTGCAGTATTTAACTTCGCAGATGCGATGATAAACATTAGTGTTGCTATAATTTTATTTTTATCTTTTAGAACAAAATAGTACAATAGACTTTTAATTGGAGGCAGTTGTACTATATGGGATTCTAATTTCTCTCTCTTAGCATTTTATTTATAGAGTCAAAAACATCTTTGCTAGCTTTTTCAGCATTTATAAATAAGTTTTTTACATAGTTTATGTCACTTAGACACTCACTGTCTCGCATACACTTGAGTGCTTTGTTTATCTCGTCATGTATAATTTTATGAGGATTTTCTAAACCTTTGTATGCCGATGTTTGACCAAAGTTTTCTTTTCCTGTTGTGTCATACCACTTTCCAAGTCTGCATGACGTATGGTCTGATAATTCTTGATGATTATTCGTAAAGACTCCTTTGTACCCAAGAACTTTAAACAAAATGTGGTCAATTTTTGCAAGAGTACCAAATATCTCCAAAGAGATATCTTTTGCATCATTTTGTATAGTATCAGAATTTGAAATTAAGTCCGAAAATTTTGCTTTAAAATCATTGATATGATTATTGGAATCGTTTGCTACACTCTCTAAGTTTTCACTTTGTTCGAGCATTGTGGAAGCATTTTGCTTTAAGGAACCTATATTTAGTTCAATTTCTTGAGTTGCTTTTTGAGTTTTTTCTGCTAATTTTCTTACTTCATCTGCTACTACCGCAAATCCTCTTCCATGTTCACCTGCGCGGGCTGCTTCTATGGCTGCATTGAGTGCAAGAAGATTAGTCTGGTCTGATACATCTTTGATTAATCCAATCACATCGCTTATTTGCACAACGCTATTTTGTAAATCGTTTGCATTTGCTCTTGAGTGGTTGGAGGACTCTAGGATAGTACCTAAAGATTCAAGAAGTAAATCCGCAGTTTCATTTAAAGAGTCGATATTTGCAGCTGTTTGAGTCGTCTGTTCAGCAATATCTTTTGCTTTTAGTAGATTATTTTCTACGGAATTTTGCACTTCGCTTATGTTTGTTTCACAACCAGCTATGAGGGAGTTTGCAAGAGTTGTTTTTAACTCATTTTCTTGTATAGTTAAATCATTTTTGCTTTTTTCAGACTCGTAATTATCGAGCCTATTTTGTAGCTCTCTATTTTCTTCTTTTAGTAGAGATATCTTTTTTTCAAGCTCCACAACTTTGTTGTTCTCTTTTTTTCTATTAAACATCACATGCCTTTGTTATAATTGGCATTATTATATCATTTTAAATCAAATATTAACATATCATTAACATGTCACAGTTATAATTAACTCAAAAAAGGAAGTATAGTGAAAAAATATAATAAAAGTTCGATAATACTACATGCTATTCAAGGATTAGGTCTCCTATTTATACTTTTGACTGGTTCTTTGGTACTCTCAGAAATGCCAAATAATGTCGATAAGATTAGTTCGTTTGCAATTCACATGATTTTAGGTTTGATTCTTTTAGTTCTAACAGTGGCAAGAATATGGTTTATACTAAAATCTTCAAAGCTTGAACCTTTACAAATAAGTACTTTTAGACAAAAACTTATAAAGATAAATCATCTATCTATATATGTTGTTATTCTTGCTATGGGTATAAGTGGCATTGTTGTATCGCAGCTTTCAGGCTTAGGTGAGATTGTATTTTTTGGTTCAAATGTAGTAATCAATTTAGAAGGATTAACCCCCGCTTTAGTGCATGGAATTTTATCAAAAGTACTTATGTTTCTGATTGTAATGCATGTTTTAGGTGTTTTTTCATACATGATTAAAACTAAAGAAAATATTTTAAAACGGATGTGGTTCTAGCAAAAAACCTTACATGTAAGGTTTTTTTATGGCATAAAAGGTACTTTTAAGTAAACTTTATGCCATTTTTAAGTATTATAATGCCTTTAAATACGTGCTCGCTTAACTCAGTTGGTAGAGTGTTACCTCGACAAGGTAAAAGTCACTGGTTCGAATCCAGTAGTGAGCACCATATTTTGAACTCCCACGGTTTGGGAGCTCGTTTAAGTAAAGGAAATATATGCAAAACGACGTTATAGCCTATAGAGATGGCGTAACTTTAACTGACACACAAAGCGTTTCTTCTCCCGACAACCTCCAAGAAGTTCTATTTGACAATTCTGATGATGCTCTACATGTAATACGTCATTCGACTGCACACATGATGGCTCAAGCGATAAAAGAGTTATATCCAGAGGCAAAGTTTTTTGTAGGACCTGTGATTGAAGATGGATTTTATTATGATTTTAGGACTCAAGAGAAGATAAGCGATACAGATCTTAAAGCTATTGAAAAAAGAATGAAAGAGATCGCTAAGAGAAAACTTCCAATCGTAAAAACAAATACTACTAAAAAAGCAGTAGTAGAGCAGTTTAAAAATGATGATTTAAAACAAGAAGTTCTTCTTCGTATACCTGAAGGTGAAGTTTCTACGTACAAGCAAGGTGATTTTGAAGACCTATGTCGTGGACCTCACGTACCAAATACAAGATACCTAAGATTTTTTAGTCTAACCAGAGTTGCTGGAGCGTATTTAGGTGGTGATGAAACAAGAGAGATGCTTACTCGTATCTACGGAATTGCATTTGCAGATAAGCAGAGTTTAGCTGATTATAACAAAATGATAATAGAAGCAAAAAAAAGAGACCATAGAAAAATTGGCCGTGAGATGAAACTCTTTACTTTTGATGAGACTATAGGCGCAGGGCTTCCTCTTTGGCTTCCAAATGGTGCAAAATTGAGAAGTAGACTAGAGCATCTTCTTTACACAGCACATAGAATTAGAGGTTATGAGCCTGTTCGTGCTCCTGAGATACTAAAAAGTGATGCGTGGAAGATAAGTGGACACTACGATAACTATGGCGAAAATATGTATTTTACTCAAATGAACGAGGGAGATGAAAAGAATCCTAAAATCAATGAGTATGGTATGAAGCCGATGAACTGTGTTGGTCACATCAAAATTTTTCAAAGTGAACCAAGAAGTTATAGAGATATGCCAATAAAGTTTTTTGAGTATGGTGTTGTTCATAGACATGAGATGAGTGGGGCACTTCATGGGCTTTTTAGAGTTCGTGAGTTCACTCAAGATGATGCACATATATATTGTATGCCAGAGCAGATTAAAGAAAATATTATAGAAATTATTGGTTTTGTAGATGATATCATGAAGACTTTTGGCTTTGAGTATGAGCTTATGGTCTCAACTAAACCTGAGAAAAAATCTATCGGTAGTGATGAGTTTTGGGAAACTTCAACTCAAGGGCTTAAAGATGCACTTGATGAGAACAATATGGCTTATGAGATAGACGAGGGTGGTGGAGCATTTTATGGTCCAAAGATAGATATAAAAATTCTTGATGCTCTTAAACGAAAGTGGCAGTGTGGAACTATTCAGGTTGATTACAATCTTCCAGAAAGATTTGGATTAGAGTACACAGACGCAAACAATGAAAAACAGCAACCTGTTATGATTCATAGAGCAATATTAGGTTCTTTTGAGAGATTTATTGGGATTTTAACAGAGCATGTGGCTGGAGAATTTCCATTTTTCATAGCTCCTACGCAAGTTATAATTATTCCGATTAGTGAATCTCATCAAGATTATGCTAAAGAATTGGGACGTGAATTGATAGCAAATGGTGTAGATTTTGAGATTTTAGCTAAAAATGAGTCACTTAACAAACGTATCAGAAACGCCGAAAAGATGCGTGTTCCGATGATTTTGGTAATAGGTGATGAAGAAGTTGAGAAAAAAACAGTTGCTTTAAGAGATAGAAGAGAAAGAAAACAGTATAATTTAACAAAGGACGAATTTATGTCCATAACAAAGGAAAAACTTAGTGAGGTACACTTTTGAGTAAAAAGAAAGACGCAGTTCTCAATGACGAGATCAGGGCTAGAGAAGTAAGATGTTTAGGTGATGACGGTACGCAGTATGGTATCATCTCTCGTGATGAGGCGTTGGACAAATCTGAAGAACTAGGACTTGATTTAGTTTTGATAGCTCCTGATGCAAAACCACCAGTTTGTAAAATTATGGACTATGGTAAGTTTAAGTATCAAGAAGAGAAGAAGAAAAAAGAGGCTAAGAAGAAACAAAAAGTAATCGAAGTAAAAGAGATTAAACTTTCTATTAAGATTGCAGATAACGACATTAGCTATAAAATCAAACATGCAAGAGAATTCCTTGAAGCTGGAAAGCATGTTAAATTTAGAGTATTTTTACGTGGTCGTGAGATGGCGAATCCTGATGCTGGTAAAGCTGTACTTGAAAGAGTTTGGCCTATGGTTGAAGATATTGCTGTTCGTGACAAGCCTCCAAAGTTTGAAGGCAGATATGTAAATATGCTAGCTCTTCCAAAGCAAAAATAAATATTTTTACTCCCTCTTAAGAAACTTTAAGATATAATCGCAAGTTTCTTAGATAAAACAGAGGGAGAATACTCTCTAATCAATCTAATTCGAAATAATTTTAACAAGGAGTTACTATGCCAAAAATGAAAACGGTACGTGGTGCAGCAAAGCGTTTCAAAACTAAAAAGAACAGCATTAAACGTGGTGCAGCTTTTAGAAGTCACATACTTACTAAAAAATCACCTAAGAAGATGCGTGGTCTTAAAGAAGATAAGACTATTGCTAGTTGTGATGTTAAAAGAGTAAAACGTATGCTTGGAAAAGCGTAAGTTTTAAGTTGTTTTTTTAGTGTTTAAGCACTAATTTAATTGTTCCCCTGCTACGAAGTAGGGCAAGTTCACGTAATGTGACACCAATAAGGTCAAGGAGACACAATGAGAGTTAAAACAGGTGTTGTTAGAAGAAGACGCCATAAAAAGATATTAAAATTAGCAAAAGGTTTCTATAGTGGTAGAAGAAAGCACTTTAGAAAAGCGAAAGAGCAGATTGAAAGAAGTCTTGTATATGCATACAGAGATAGAAGAAACAAGAAAAGAGATTTCAGAAGACTTTGGATTACTAGAATCAATGCTGCTTGTAGATTAAACGATATAAGTTATTCTCGCTTTATAAATGCTCTAAACAAAGCTAACATCGAATTGGATAGAAAAATCCTTGCAGATATGGCTATGAACGACCCAGAAGCTTTTTCATCAGTTGTAAAACAAGCTAAAGCTGCACTTTAAGCAAACTCCAATCTAACATCGCTTAAGCGGTGTTAGATAACTATTTTAATTTTCTATTTTACCATTTCCCATAAAGATTCTGATAACGTCGGATGAGCAAATACCATATTTGCTAGATCTTTAGTTGTTAGCTTGGCATTGATTGCTATAAGTATCTGATGGATATGCTCTGTAGTGTCATTTCCCATCATAGTACCACCCAAGATAACGCCACTCTCTTTTTTGCAAAGAAGTTTTATAAAACCACTATCGTCACCTTTTATTTTTGCTTTAGCACTTGATTTATAGAAGCGCTTAATAACTTTATACTCGATACCCTCTTCTTTTAATATCTTTTCGTTTTTACCAACACTTGCAACTTGAGGCTGGCAAAATGTAACAAAAGGGATAACAGTTAGTGGTTTAGATGTGGACTTGTTTGCAATGTTTTTAGCTACTACACTTGCTTCATTGTAAGCACTATGGGCAAGAGCTGGAGTTGTGATAACGTCACCAATAGCATATATGTTAGGGTTGCTTGTTTGTAAGTTGTCATTTGTTAAAACAAAACCTCTATCACTATTTACTTCGGCAACTTCTAAGTTAAGTTGATTCGTATTTGGTGCACGTCCTATTGATACTAAAACAAGCTCATAACTTTTTTTAACTTCACCTTTTTTGGTCTGCATAGTTATATCAATGTTGTCTTTATTTTTAACAAATTCAGTGACATTTGTATCTATGCTTATAGCAATACCTTTTTTCTGTAGCTCACGTTGAAGTGCTTTTGCTACATCACTATCTTCCGCAGGAACTATTTGTGATGTAAACTCGGCTATATCCACTTCAACTCCAATAGAGTTAAAAAATGTAGCAAATTCACACCCAATAGCACCACCACCAACTATGAGAATAGAACTAGGAGTCTTCTCTAACTCAAATACCTCTTTACTAGAGATAATTTGCTTGCCATCAACTTCTAAAAGAGGATGAGGTCTATGAACTGAGCCACTTGCGATAACAAATTTATCGGCTTTTAGAATCTTATCTCCTACTTTGATGGAGTACTTATCTATAAAAGAAGCATCTCCCCTAAAGAATGTAACCTTTGATTTTTCTATTTTTCCAGTGGCTCCATCTCTAAGTAATTTTAATAGTTCATCTTTTTTTGTTTTTAACTCTTTTAAATCAAATGTTAGATTATCTACATGTACTCCAAAGAGTGAAAAATGTTTTAGTTTTGCTATATAACTTGCACTCTCTAAATATAGTTTAGCAGGAATGCAACCTTCATTTAAACATGTTCCTCCTATCTGGTCTTTCTCAACAATGGCAACATTTAAGCCACTTTTTTCTAGCTCTAAACTAACATTTTTACCAGCAGGTCCAGCGCCTATTACTATTACATCAAACTTATCCATTTAACTTGCCCCCATTTTCAAAATACTCATGTGCCATATACGAACTTCTTGTATATGGCGAACTCTTTACAAATTCAAACCCCATATCTAAGGCCAACTCTCCATACTCTTCAAACTTTTTAGGTTTTATATATTCATTTACTTCAACATGAGCTTTGCTAGGAGCTAAGTATTGCCCCATTGTGAGCAAAGTACACTCTACGTCTAAAAGGTCCTGAAGAGTGTTTTTTAGCTCTTCTTCACTCTCTCCAAGACCAAGCATAAGAGCACTTTTAGTCTTTAGTTTTGGGTTTGCTTTTTTTAGTGCGCTTAAAACACCAAGTGATTTTTTATAGTTCGCACCTTTTCGTACACTATAAAGACGAGGAACTGTCTCCATATTGTGTCCAACTACTTCAGCCCCGCAGTTTGCTACCTCAAAGATAGCTTTTTCATCATACTGTAAATCAGGTATTAAAAGCTCAACAGTTATGCTTTTGTCCATATCTTTGATGGCTTTTACGCATTTTATAAACTGTTGTGCTCCACCATCTTTGAGATCATCTCTAGTTACACTTGTGATAACTACATGTTTTAATCCTAGAGATACAACTGCATCTGCAACTTTTTGAGGCTCTTTTTCATCTATGCCACTTGGCATTCCTGTATCGACATTGCAGTAACTACAAGCTCTTGTACATGTAGAGCCTAAAATCATAAAAGTTGCTAGCTTCTTAGAAAAACATTCACTCATATTTGGGCACATTGCCTCTTGGCATACGGTATGTATACCTATGTCTTTTAGTGCTATTTCAACATCTTTTTTTTGTGTAAAAAATACTTTTTTTAGTAACCATTCTGGTTTTCGTTTAGATGTCATTTATTCTCGTATTAGTAGTTTACAGTATTATCAAAATTAAATTTTGTTGGAAATTTATAAGCATGGTACTGCTTTAAAACAACTTTACAGTGTGGAACTCTTTTTTTAAGTCCATCTATTAGTCCAACAGCTAGTAGAGCTAGGTTACTACCTTCTTTCATATATGCCTCACTCAAGTAACAGCCAGCAGGGACATTTCCGTAATCAGAAGCGTATAGTAAGAATTTGATTGCTTTTTTTGTGTCTTCCTTTACTCCTTCTCCACTGAGATACATCCTTCCTAGCATATAGCTAGCTACAACGGAGTTATCATCAACTACTCCTGCTTTAAAAAATGTCTTTGCCTCTGTATAGTTTGATTTTTTATAAGCTTTCATACCATTTCTAAAGTTGTTTGCATTAAGAGTAATAACACTAAGTATAAAAATCAATATGAAACGTTTTAACATATTAAAATCCTTTTATTTTAAGTCAGATAGTATATTATCTAAATTTACAATAAATATCTCTTTAAAACTTTTTTTTAATAATTTTTTGGCTTTTTCTTCAGAAAGATTTATTCCAAATTCTTCTAAAGAGTGACCACTAAACTCTCTTTGGTCATACTTTATGGGGATTGATCCATGTTGGAAGATTAGATTTTTTGTTCTTTTTTGAGCATTGCCCCCTAGCTTTTTTCCTCGACATATCATATCATAAGCCTCAAATCCTTCTTGACAAAAAAAGCTTTTACTAAGATTTAAATCTATATCTTTTGCATACTCTACATGTAAACCTAGTTTTTTATAAAAATTTAGTATAAATGAACAGATATACTCATAACTTTGTTTAACATTTTTTGAGCCTAAAAGGTCTATTGGTAAAAGTATAGAGTAGGATATATCATAACCATGAAGAAGAAGTCCTCCACCAGTTATACGTTTTGCATAATTGTTACCAAATTTTTTAATATCTGGTATATCTTCTAGTTTTTGAAATCTACCTATTGTAAAAGAGTCTTTTCCCCAACTATATAAACGAAAAATTGGTGTATCATCAAAGTTTTCAACTAAAGATTTATCGAAGTCCATATTAGCTTTGGCACTAAGTTTTGGACTATCGATAAATCTAAATTTCATATCAGATTATTCTTCCCATCTTATATTAAGTGAACGAGCTGCTTTTGTCTCATCTGGTCTGCTAATTGGCAGAGTTAGAGGTAAGGTTTTAAAAGCTTCTGGGTTACTTTTTGCAAGCTCTACTGCATCAATCATCTTTTGACAAAAGAAGTCAATAGTATCTATATTTTCAGTCTCTGTTGGCTCTATCATAATAGACTCTTTTACTATTAGTGGAAAGTAAACAGTTGGAGCATGAAGACCAAAGTCCAGTAGGTATTTTGCTATATCCATAGCTCTTACACCATGCTCTTTTGTTAGCGTTTCAGCACTAAGTACACACTCATGCATACAGTAGTTTTTAAACGGTGCATCAAAGTGGTCTTTTAGTTTAGATAAAATATAGTTTGCATTTAAAACAGCTTTTCTACTTGCATTTATCATGCCTTCACGACCAAGCGTTTGCATATAAACTAAAGCTTTTACAAGTACAAGGTAGTTTCCAAAAAATGGAGATACTTTTCCTATACAATTTTTGGAAACTTCACCAAAAAAGTAACCTTTCTCTTCACTATAGTCTACTCTCAAATCAGGTAAAAACTCTATAAGTCTATCTCCAACTCCAACAGGACCAGCACCAGGACCACCACCACCATGAGGTGTAGCAAATGTCTTGTGAAGATTAAGATGGATTACGTCAAAACCAATATCTCCAGGTCTTATAACACCCATAATAGCATTCATATTTGCTCCATCATAGTACATCAGAGCATCATACGAATGAGCAATATCACATATCTCTTTAATTGCTGGGTTAAAAAGCCCTAAAGTATTTGGAACAGTCATCATAACAGCTGCTACCTCATCACTCATAGCCTCTTTAAAAGACTCTAAATCCATTGAGCCATCTTTGTTCGATTTTACTGTTATTACGTCATAGTCAACCATAGCCGCAGTCGCAGGATTTGTTCCATGAGAAGAGTCAGGAACAATAACATAACGCTTGTTGTTACCTTTTTTCTTGTGGTAAGCTCCAATCATCATGATTCCAGTCATTTCACCATGTGCACCTGCTTGAGGTGTAAGAGTAAAGGCTTTCATGCCTGTTATCTCTGTTAAACTCTTCTCAAGAATTTTAAGTGATTTTAATGCACCTTGAACTAACGAAGTTTTGTTGTTAGTTATATGATGAGGATGAAGATTTGCAAGTCCATCAAGACCGCCAATACGCTCTTGAACTTTTGGGTTGTACTTCATAGTACAAGATCCAAGTGGGTAAAAGTTAGCGTCAATAGAGAAGTTTTTATTTGAAAGTCTTGTAAAGTGTCTTACAACATCAAACTCACTAAGTTCTGGAAGTTCTGCTTTGGTAGTTCTTAAAAGAGAGCTATCAAGTGCAGGAGCATCAGCCAAGCCTTGTTTTGGTATGTTTATACCACTTCTTCCGTTATGAGATTTTTCAAAAAGAGTTGAACTCATACTATCTCCTTTACCGAAGCTACAAAGCTATCAATCTGTGCCTTTGTTCTTTTTTCTGTTGTACTTACTAAAACTCTATTTTCAAAGTTTTCAAAAAGTGTTTCTAGTCTTAAACCAGCAAAAAAGCCTTTGTTTTCCATCTTGTCTATAAAATCACTTGCACCAATAGGCAGCTCGATTACAAATTCGTTGAAAGTTGGGTTCTGGTTGTATATTTTGACGCCTTTAACTTTTGACAACTCCGCTTTTAAGTACTCAGATTTGTTGTAGTTTTGAAGAGCAAGTTTTTCAAACCCTTCTTTTCCAAGAAGTGATAAAAACATAGTAGCACGAAGTGCCATCAAGTTTTGGTTTGAGCAGATGTTTGAAGTAGCTTTATCACGACGTATATGTTGCTCTCTTGCTTGAAGAGTTAAAACGTATGAGCGTTTGCCTTCTCTGTCGTCTGTAATTCCAACAATTCTTCCTGGAAGATTTCTGATGTATTTTTGTTTACAAGCTAAAATTCCAAAAGATGGTCCACCAAATCCAAGGTAATTACCCAAGCTCTGTCCATCACCACAGTAAATATCTGCATCAACTTCACCAGCACTCTTTAGAATTCCAAGAGCAATTGGGTATGAGCTCATTATAGCAACTGCTTTTACGTCATGAAGTGCTTTGATAATCTCTGAGTAATCTTCAATTGAACCAAAAAAGTTAGGATTTTGGAAGATATATCCGGCGATACTATCATCAATCATACCTAAAAGTGTTTCTCTGTCACTTCCATCGTTTTTGACTTCAAGAGTTATAACTTCAAGGTCATGATAAGCAAGATAAGTTTTTAAAATTTTAATGTAAATTGGGTTAACACCAGAATCTACAATGATTTTTTTTCTTTTTCTTCCAATTCTTACTGCCATAAGAGCAGCTTCAGCAATAGCAGTTCCACCATCATACATAGAAGCATTTGTTGCTTCCATGCCTGTTAGGTTACATATCATAGTTTGGTACTCATATAGAGCTTGAAGAGTCCCTTGCGATGCCTCTGCTTGGTATGGAGTGTATGCTGTGTAAAACTCTGAACGAGTTGAGAGTGCATCAACAGCAGTTGGAATAATATGATCATAGTAACCACCGCCTAAAAAGCTAACTTTTGAAGTATCATTTTGAGCAGCTAATGCTTTAAAGTTTTCAAAAACTTCAAATTCACTAAGCCCCTCTTCTAAATCAAAACTTTTAGCTCTTAATTCACTTGGAATAGAAGCAAAGAGTTCATCTTCGCTTTTTATTCCAATCTGTGCGCACATTTTTTGTACGTCATCTTTTGTGTGAGGAGTATATGGCATTATAGTGTTTCTATATACGCTTTATAGCCAGCTTCATCCATAAGAGTTTCAAACTCACTAGCATCACTAAGCTTTAGTTTAAATACCCATGTAGTTTCAGCCGCTTCATTTAAAAGCTCTGGAGTATCTTCAAGTGTCTCATTGACTTCAATAACTTCTCCACTTAAAGGAGTATATATGTCTGATGCTGCTTTAACTGACTCAATGAAAGCTATACTATCATCTTTGCCTGCCTTAGCCCCAACTTCTGGAAGCTCTACAAAAGTGATGTCACCTAGTTGCTCTACTGCGTAAGATGAAAGTCCTATGCTTGCTACTTCGCCATCTAGTATCGCCCATTCGTGTTCATTGCTATATTTTTTCATATTTGTTTTTCCTTGTTTTATTTTAGTTGGAAACTGTTTCCAACTGGTTGTCGGGGACAGGCATCTTTTTTTTCAAAAAGCAGTCAGTCCCGCTCCTTCTATTTTTTATTATAAAATGGTAATTTTGTTACACTAATTTCTATGTTTTTTCTACCAGTGTTTAACTCTAATGGAACTTCTTTATCGTAGAGTTTAGTATCTACCAAAGCTAGTCCTATACCAGATTGAATACAAGGTGAAAAAGTTCCACTTGTTACAACTCCGATTTTTTGACCATTTTGCCAAATTTCCATACCGTGACGAGGAGCTCTTTTTGAGTTTGTCGTAAAAGGTATTGATTTTCTTGGAGCGCCTTCTTCTTTTTGTTTTAGAAGTGCCTCTTTCCCTGTAAAGTGCTTGTCGTACTTTACAAAAAAGCCAACACTAGCTTCAATTGGAGTTGTGTTCTCATCTAACTCTTGTCCATAAAGACTATACCCCATCTCTAAACGAAGAACATCACGTGCTCCAAGTCCAGCAGGAACTGCTCCACGCTCAACTAGTTTTTCCCAAAGTTTTGGTGCTATTACATTGTCTACATAAAGCTCATATCCAAGTTCCCCTGTGTAACCTGTACGACTTACTAGTGCAAAGCCACCCATGATTTCACTCTCAGTAAAGCTAAAAAAACCAAGCTCATCCAAATCAAATGGTACAAATTCTTGAACGATTTTTTTTGCATTAGGTCCTTGAATATCTAGTTTTGAAGTTTCATCTGAGGCGTTGGTAAAAATACCATTATGAAGTTGATCATTTATAGTTTTAAAATCTATCTCAATCCTAGAAGCATTTACAACAAACATAAGTCTCTCTTCACCAGCTTTGTAAATGATGAGGTCGTCGATAACTCCACCATCTTTATTTAGTAAAAAACCGTATTTACACTTTCCAATAGGAAGTTGCAAAACATCAACAGTTGTAGTGTCATTAATACCACTAAAAAGAAGATTTCCCTCAAAGAAAAATTCACCCATATGAGAAGTGTCGAAGATAGCAGCACTATTTCTACAAGCCTCATGTTCTTTTAAAATTCCCTCGTATTGAACAGGCATTTCCCAGCCACAAAAACCGATGTTTTTTGCACCTAGTTTTTCATGTTGTTCAAAGAGGGCAGTTCGCTTAAGTTCTGACATGTATGTCTCTCTTTACATTGAATTATTGACCTATAGGGTAGCAAAGTTTTCATTTGTTTTTTATAAAATATAGTAGTAAAATGTCTTTACATGTAAGGGAGTTACAAGACTCTACATGTAGAGTCTTGTGTATTGTTATTTAGATAAGTAGCTTTTGACTGAGTAAGGACTCGGATAGATAAAAGTCGTCTCTCTTTTAACAATAATTTTTTCCTTATCATCTACTGCGTATGCCGTGATAATTATATCTAAAAGAGTATCCTCGTCTTGGTGAGTTGAGAGGTTTTTGTTAGCTTTCAATATAACTATTTTTTTGAGTTTTTTACCAGCTTTTAACATAAATCCTTCTGTTGGTCTTTTGATAGATATATCTTTATTCTCTACCTTAAAATAATATTTATGATCTTTAGAATCTGTATTTTGAAACAAAAATGTATATACATTTTGTATATCTTTTCCTTCATCTTTTACCTTATAGAGTTGAGTAGTACGGTTGATGTTTAAAAGCATATGTTCTTTAGTACTTCCCATCATAAACAAAGCTGCAAGAGCTAAAGACAAAGCAACTCCGTAAGCAACTGTTCTAAATCTTAAAAACTTAGTCTCTCGTTTCTCTTCAACTGCTGCTGAACTTGCCCAAGTTATAAGTGAAGTTTTCCCTAGTTTTCCCATAACTTTTGTACAAGCATCAGCACATTCAAGACAGTTGATACACTCTAGTTGCATGCCTTTTCTGATGTCTATATGAGTAGGGCAGATAGTCACGCAAGCTTCACAACCTGTACATTCATCTCTTTGGTCAACCAACTTATGTTTTTCATCATATATAATTCCACCACGATTTTCGTTGTATACAGTCTGTATAGTTTCTTCGTCAAACATGACTGATTGAACTCTTGCATATGGGCAAACATAGATACAAAAATCTTCTTTTAAGATGATGACATCGTAAATCAAGAAAAGGGCAATAGCAATTACAAAACCAAAAAGCACTCTATGTTCTGTTGGGTCTTGTAGATATACAAAAAAATCTTCAGGAGGTAAAAAGTACCAACTAAAGTTAGCTGCCACGATAAACGCAAGAACCGTCCATATAGCTACAGCAATGATTTTTTTAGGTGTTTTTTTTGACTCAGTCTGTTTATTTTTAATTTTTTTTCGTATTCCTAAGAGTTTTGTCTCAATTAAATCTCTATATATAACTCTAAAAACTGTTTGAGGACAAACCCAACCACACCATATGCGACCACCAAGTGTAGTTAGAAAAAATACTCCCAAAAATAGAAAAATCAAAATAAATGGCATAAGGTACAACTCTTGCATGTCAAAAGTAGTAAAAAGTAGATGAAGTTGTTTTTTTTCAAAGTTTAGTAAAAAGAAGTGATTAGTACCAATTTTTATAAATGGAAGCACAAGACTTATTATAGTTATAATTCCAAAAGTTATGTATCGTTTTTTTGAGTATGGGGTTTGGCAGCTGCCATTTGTGTTACATGTAGACATTATATCTTTCCTTTTATAAGAGAGCACTCTTCTTTTGTTTTTATCTGTTTTTTTGTTTTTTTAATTGGATTTTCATCCAGTAAACTTTTTTTCGCTTCTACTAACTCTTTTAAACCTCGAGAGTTGATATAGTCTTTTAGTGAAGTTCTACTAACTTCCAAAGTTCTTGAAATTTTGCTAACTGAATTACCTAGGCTAAGTAGATCTATAATCTCCACTCTACGAGAGTCAAACTTTGACTTTGACATTCTTCCTTTTGGTCTTCCTTGAGCATTTTCTGTTTTCTTTAGTAAGTTCTTTTCTCTGTATTGTGTGAGAACAGTTAGTAACTCTAAAGGAGATGTGTTCTTATCTATTGAAATATTTAGACTACAAATATAGATATTTATCTCTCTTGTAAGAAGACACTCTAAGATTTTTGTTAACTCTCCCATATCATTACTAAACACCCATAAATCATAAATCAATATACTATCATTGAAGCTCAATGAACGTAAAAATCCTTTAAATTCGCTACGGTTCTCTAAAACAGTAGTATTATCAGAGCTTTCAATCTCAGTAGCCTCAAGTCTTATACTATTTAGACGGGCATATTTTATGATGCTTTCTTGCTGTGTTGTTATGTTTACTTTGTCCGTTTTACTTTTAAGTAGAGCTATATTCATTTGTCACCCTTTTATCACTTTCAAAAGTATAACAATTTAGACGTAAAAAGTCAAGAAAATAATATATATTTATCGTCTAAGCTTTAGAATATGTTTTTTGGGTATAATAAAAGCCAAATTTAAACGAAAGGTGGTGAGGTCGGATGCCAGGAATTAAGGTACATCCTAATGACTCTTTTGACGAAGCGTACAGAAAGTTTAAGAAGCAAGTTGACAGAAATCTAGTTGTTACTGAAACTCGTGCTAGAAGATTCTTTGAAACAGGAACTGAAAAGCGCAAGAAACAGAAAATTAGTGCTCGTAAGAAAATGCTTAAGAAACTTTATATGCTTAGACGATACGAGTCTAGACTATAATCACGTTATGAGGGGAGCAATCTCCTCATGCACTCTACATCACATAAACTACATTTACATTTTTTTGCTATAATAACACATCTGTTAGCAAAAGGGAAAAACTCATGGACAAAAAACTAACTGTTATGGAGATGTCAAAGTATCTAGGTGTTAGCAAAGAAGCTATTTACAATCGCCTTAGACGAGGTACTTTAGAGTCTATTACTGAAGATGGAAAAAAGTATGTTTTACTAACATCTAGTGTGCAAAGAGAGGGAAGACTCCCCAAAAGAACAGCAGTAACAAGTGCTATAGATAGTGAGTATGTAGACCTACTAAAAGCTCAAATTGAAGAGCTAAAACATAAAAATGAAAAACTTGAAAACGATAGAGATAGACTCTATCGTGAAAAAGAGAATATGCTCATAGAATCAAAGCATCAAATAGAAAAAGTCTACAAAGAGAGAGATGAGCAACTCAAAACTATATTAACATTAGCAAATATCCCGACTTTAGGGCATAAGATAGAGTCCAATGAGCCTATAGAAGTAGTTGAAGAAATTGAGATAGAAGAAGATATTGTGGAGCAGATGTGTGAGACTTTTGAGGACTGGGAGCTTTTAGAAGATAGGCTTCTAGTAAAAGGTTACACAAGTGATGAGCAGAAAAAGATAACAAAAAAAGTAAAGAAACAACTAGGAAAATCTCTACATGTAAAGATGAGCTATGAAGAAATATATATAAAAAGAGACATAAAACTAAAAAAGATTATAGGAAAAAAATGAAATATATAAGAAAAATATCGGATTATGTAATTGCAGGTGGAATTGGAGCAATGGTTATTGCAGGCATGCAAGGTTGTGAGCAAAAGAGTGATGAAAATACTTTTACTGAAGCCTCAAAAGCGCAAGGTGCCTTTGTTGTTATAGAGCAGCTGGCAAATGGTGGGTACACGATTGTAGAAGAGTATCCAAGTGCAACAACAAGAAT
The DNA here is from genome assembly GCA_964530865.1 of uncultured Sulfurospirillum sp. Taxonomy (GTDB): domain Bacteria; phylum Campylobacterota; class Campylobacteria; order Campylobacterales; family Sulfurospirillaceae; genus Sulfurospirillum_A. Next base: position 8,783 of record CAZHBU010000020.1, on the reverse strand, counting down.
TGTAGTTCGCGAGATTGATGGAAGTGAAAGAATGCTTTCAAAAGCCGAGATGGACAAGCTTGTAGCTGAGGAAGCTGTGAAGATAGACAATGGAACTTCATCTTTAACCGAACCTTCTATGAGTACAGGCGCTCCAGGTCTTGGTTCAATTTTACTCTCAAGTGTGGCAGGAGCTATGCTAGGAAGCTACATTGGAAACAAACTTTTTAATAACCAAAATTTTCAAAGCCAAAGAAGAACAAACTATAAAACACCACAAGCATATAGTAAAAGTAACAGTAGTTTTAAAAAAGCAAGAAGTGCTAGAGTAAAATCAAGAACTAAAAAGAGTGGTGGATTTTTTGGAAGTAAAAGTAGAACAAAATCACGCTCAAGTTTTGGATTTGGTGGGTAGATGGTAACTTTAGAAAAAGTAAAACCACTAACAAGTGAGTTCTTAGAATCAATAGGGTTTTACTGGCATACAGATGAAGACAAAAGCCCTTATGTAGCTGACGAGCTTGTAGTAGTGAGTCAAGACGAGGCAGATAAATACTACGAAGCTACTAACGAGTTGTACGATATGTTTGTTGAGGCTGGTGAACATGTTATGGAAAATGACCTTCTTCATGAGATAGGAATTCCTTTCAACTTGGTAGACATGGTAAAACAGTCATGGGAAAACGATATACATTGGCACTTGTATGGAAGATTTGATTTGGCTGGTGGGGTTGATGGAAAACCAATCAAGCTTATTGAGTTCAATGCAGACACGCCAACTGCTCTTTTTGAGACTGCCATAGTACAATGGGCACTTCTAAAAGCCAATGGCATGGACAATAGAAGTCAATTCAATAACACTTATGAAGCGATAAAAGAGAATTTTAAACGCTTGGTTGTCATGGGTGGTGACACAGAAGAATTTGGAGAAAACTATGATGGCTGGAAGATACTTTTTTCTTCTGTAAAAGGAAGCATAGAAGATGAAAACACTACAAAACTACTCCAATCAGCAGCCAATGAAGCTGGATTTGGTACTGACTTTGCATTTGCCGATGAGGTAGAGTTCGATGGCGAAGAGGGAATTTTCAAAGGCGAAGAGAACTTTGAGTATTGGTTTAAGCTCATTCCTTGGGAAAACATCGGTATAGATGAGAGTGGATTAGCTTTGATGTTACGTGAAATTATGGAAAATCAAAAAGCAATCATACTCAACCCTGCATATACACTAATGTTTCAGAGTAAAGCATTTATGAAAATCTTATGGGATTTGTACCCAAATCATCCACTGCTTTTAGAGACTTCGTACGAGCCATTAGAGGGTAAAAAACAAGTAGAAAAAAGGGTTTTTGGAAGAGAAGGGGCAAACACTGTCATATTAAATGAACAAAATCATGTAATGGCCGAGGAAGAGGGCGAGTATGAAAACTTCGCTCCAATTTACCAAGAGTATGTTGAATTTCCAACAGATGAAAACGGTGAGAGTTATCAAGCTGGAGTCTTTTACGCTTATGAAGCGTGTGGACTTGGGTTTAGAAGAGGTGGGCTTATACTGAACAACTACTCAAAATTTGTTGGTCACGTTATAGGATGAAAAAGTTTTTAGGTTTTGCCATAATTGCGCTAGGAATTTTTTTAGAAATTTTATGGCTTGGAGTATGTTTTGGAACTGTAATTGTAGGTATTCTTCTGCTATTTTTTGCTCCAAGAATACTCTTTTTCCCATTTAACTTTTTTCTTGTAATTGGTTTATCAATGGTAGGAAACGTAAAGTTTCAAAACAGAGCAAACTTTAGTTATCAAAGCTACTCAGGCGGACACCAAGCTCCCCCAAACTTCGCTCAACCACAAAACACTCTAGCAAAGTTCTACGAAACACTAGAATCACAACCAACAGATAGTATGGACGTGATAAAAAAGAACTATAGAAGACTAGTAAAAGAGTATCACTACGACTCAATAGCAAGTAAAAATCTACCAGATGACATGCTAAAGTTCGCTCAAGAAAAAACACAGAGTTTAAATGAAGCGTACAATGCGATTAAAGAGGCAAGAGGGTAGAAATAATACCCACTTAACTCTTTTTTAGAGTATGTTAACATATTACCCTTAAGGAACAAAACGTTCTTTTAAAACGTTACCCAACAAATACCCAACACAATGTTCCAATATCTGCCATATTCCTTTTAAAAACACATTTTATTTTTAAGGATTATAGAGAGTTTTTAAAAATAAGCAAAAAAATTACAAAATGAAATATTTTTAACAAATCAATGGACACTTTTTATGTTAGCTAATTGTCAAATAAGAGCTAAGTGTGTTATAATGTTCGTTGAATAAATAGTTGTGTGAACAAATACAAATTTAATTAAAGTGTTAGATTTTTTTGCTACAATTATTACAAATTAAAACAAGGACAAAGAATGGAGAATATTTCAAAACAAAAGTTTGAAGAAGCAATGGAGTTAGTTAAGGATTTAGATTTTACTTTAGCAATTACAAAGTTACAAGTAGAAAAATTTGGTGGTTGGTCAGAAGAAAGAGCTCTTAAAGCTGTTGAAGGCTATAAAAGGTATTTAGCAATTACAAAAGCCTTAGATGGTTTCCAGTTAGTTCCAAATGCTGATTTAGATGAAATTTGGCATTATCATATTATGGATACAAGAAGATATGAAAAAGACTGTCAAGATATTTTTGGCGGGTTTCTACATCACTATCCATATTATGGAATGTTAGATGAAGAAAATGAAAAAAATTGGAAAGACAATCAAGATACTTCAAATAATATATGGAAAGAGTTATTTAATGAGGATTTATATGAAAATTCATATGCTCCAAATTGTCCTCAAGCTTGTCCATGTAACAAAGATGAGAATAATAATGGGATTGATTACAATTACAGACGAGCAGCCTAATTGAGAAATAAGATTATTTATAATTATGAGTTAGATAGTCTTAATGATAGAGAGTTTAAAGTAAATTTAAACTCTCTCGGTAAAGACAAAATATTATTTGATAGTACAATTTTTAAAAGTAAAGAAATTGAAAGATATATTCGTGATTTAAAAGATGAATTGCAATCTAATAATTTTTTTATTATTAAAAATTTTGGGACAAGCACTAATAATTTTGTACTACTCAATTTTTTGCTATCTAAAAAATTATACTTTTCTAAAAGAATGAGTATCTATCTACATAATTTTAAAACTAAAATTAACACTTTAGAATTATCAGAAGAGTTGGTAAGTGGTGGTTTTCATACTGACTTTGCATTCCAAGATGTTGTTCCTGATTTTATATCACTTCAATGCTTAGAAACTGATCCTAAATATCCATATTTAGGTAGGAACTATATTGTCAATGCAACTGATATATTTAATATATTATTAAAAAAGTTCAATTTAACAAAAAAATATTTACTTCAAATTTCACTACCATATACATTTGGCAATAAGACTATATGGTTAAAGCCATTTTATATTATTACTAATAATAGAATTGAAATGAAAATTCATATTAAATATGTTGATACATCAAAATTGAAAAAAGAGCATTATATTGAAAATATCTCTTTGGTTGAGCTAATAAATCAAATTTCATTAAACCTAGCTACAGATATTGTTTTAGATAAAGGTGATATTTTAATTATTTCAAATAAATTTCTTCTTCACAAAAGAGGGGAATGTAGTATAAACTTAATTGAAAACAAAAGTAGAGAGCTAAACTCAATGAGGTTTTTTATATAAATGAAAAATATCACTTCACTAAATTTTTGGGTGCATTTAACAGATAATTGTAATTTAACTTGTAACTATTGTTATATTTCTACATTAGAAACACACAAAAGCATGTCTAAGGGTGCAATAAATGAATTTTCAAATACATTACATAAAACTATTTTAAAATATACTAATATCAAAACCGTAACTTTAAAATTAGCTGGTGGTGAACCATTATCAAAGTTCGACTATTGGAATTCAGGAATCCAATCACTTATAGATATATTTGGGAAACAAGATATAAAACTAAATATTAGAATTGTGACAAATCTTACAATTTTAAATGATGATATTATAGAATTTTGTAAAATCAATAATATCACATTTGCAGTTTCTTTAGATGGGCTAAATGAATATCATGATAAATATCGTAAATTTAAAAATCAAAAAGGTTCTTACACTATTATAGAAAATAATTTATTAAAATTGAAAAATAGTAAAGTCTTATTCGCTATTTTAGTAACAATATCAAATGATAATTTAGATGGGATATTGGAGTTAGTTAAATATTTACTTGATAATAATATCACATTTAGATTAGCAGATGCAAAAGGTGTAAATATTGATAAAGTTAAATTATTAGAAGTTTTAGATAATTGTTATAAATTAATGGAAAATTATGATAATTTTAATATTAAATACAAACATTTATTGTGTGACTTAAATCTCATTGAAATATCTGACACACCTTGTAGTATGGGTGTTAGTGGTGGTGCTATTTACATAAATGGCGATATATATTTTTGCCATTCACAATTTGGTTCAAACCAGTCATTGGGAAATATATTTGAAATAGATGATTTATTATCCGTAATTCAAATAGGGTATAAATTTCATAGCTTATCTGATGAATGCCAAGAATGTGAATTTAAAAATATTTGTGCTGGAGGTTGTCCTTTGTATAGAACAAATGAAAACAAAAGTCCAATGTGTGATATTTTTAAATCTACAATTCCAAAAATAAAAAAACTTAATAAAGAGTAAAAATGATTAAAATAAAAAAATCATCAGAAAATAATCTGAAAAATATTTCAGTAGATATACCACTACATAAAATCACATCTGTTATTGGTGTAAGTGGTAGTGGAAAATCAACTCTAATTTATAATATTTTAGCAAATGAAGCAAAAAGAAGAGAAAAAATTGATAGTGGTAATGCCAACTGTTTTGATTATGCTATTCGTTCTGATTTTGAAGAAATAGAAAATTTACCTTATTGTATCACTTTAAAACAAAGAGGTTTACAGCAATCTATCTCATCAACATTAGCTACACTTTCAAAACTGCATGAACTACTGAGAGATGAGTTTGTAAAATATGGTGAAATTATTGGAGATAACAGAAATATTATAAAAGAGCCAACTGCAAAAAATATAAAAGAGTTTATCAATAAATACTATTCAGAATATAGTTTTAAATATTTTGCCGTTGTAAGTTTTCATAAATATACTAATGGTAAAAAAGAGTTAGAAGTTTTAAATAAACACAATATAAATGAAGCTATTTTCATATCATCTTTTGATAATAAAGAAAAAATAAAAAAAGTATCAAGTGTCAAAAGTCTAAATGATAAGTATAATCACACTATTTTAGTTCCTTTTGAAAATATTAATGATATAGAAAAATATCAAGATTTAGCAATTGAAAGATTTCTATTTGAAAGTAAAAAAATATATTTTAATTTTGGATTGGATTATCCTGATTTGGAAACAGGAAAGATTTATCAAAAAAAATCTACTCAACTTTTAAGCTTTAATGCAACAAGTGATTTAAGTGGCAAATGTAAAGAATGTCATGGGCATGGAACAAAAGAGAGTATTGATAAAAATTTGTTATTTAATAAAGATAAATTTTTATCTGATGACTTTATTAATATACCAATAAATAAAAATGCTCGTTATGAATATATTATTCTATACCCAAAAACAATAATACAAGAATTGAAAAAACAAAAAATAAATCTAAATCAAACATATCATAATTTGACAAAAGAAGAACAGCAAATTATAAATAATACTCTTTTCCCTAAAATCTTAAAACATCAAGGAAAACCATCTATAGGAAAATTTATTACTAATGTAAAATGTTCTACTTGTAATGGCACAAGATTAAATTATAAAGCGAATGCCATTAAACTTTATGAAGTTAATATAAGTGCAATTTTAAATTTTACAGTAGATGAATTATATAATTTTTTACAAGATAAAACTTTGCATCATAAAAAAATATTGACTATTCTAAAATCACTTCAAAAGGCAACTTTAGGATATTTAACTCTTGATAGAACTACAGATACTTTAAGTGGTGGAGAGTTACAACGATTAAAATTTGCACTAGAGCTAAATAGTGAATATAAAAATTTATTATATGTTTTAGATGAACCATCAACAGGACTACATTCATATAATAATAATCAAATGATACACTTAATAAAAAATCTAAGAGATAAAGGTAATACTGTAATTATCAGTGAACATAATTCTGATTATATAAGAAATAGTGATTTTATTATTGAACTAGGCTATGGTAGTGGAGATGATGGTGGTGAAATTGTGTTTACTGGAAAAAATAAGAAATTATCAAATATTGATTTTTCAAGAAATAAATTAAATATTGATCTATCAAATTCTATACATCTAATAGATGTCAATTCAAATAATATAAAAAATGAAAATTTTACTGTTCCTTTAAATTGTTTAGTTGCAGTAAGTGGAATAAGTGGAAGTGGTAAATCATCCTTAATTCATAAAGTTTTAGTTCCAACCTTAAAGCAATATATTGCAGACAAAACTTATGATAATAATTTGGTCAAAAAAATAAATGGTATTGAAAATATAAAATCTATAGTAGAGCTTACTCAATCTCAAATAGGGATAAATTCAAGGTCAATTGTAGCAACTTATCTAAATATATTTGATAAAATTAGAGAGATTTATGCATCTTTAAATATGTCGAAAGAGTTTGGATTTGATAAAAGTTATTTTAGCTTTAATTCAAATATTGGAGCTTGTGAAACTTGTAAAGGTATCGGCGAAATAGAAGAGATAGTTTGTCCAAATTGTTTAGGTCAAAGATATAAAGCTGAAGTTTTAGATATAAAATATCAAGATTTAAATATTTTTGAATTTTTGAATTTTTCTATAGATAAACTAAGTAAACTTTTTGATAATAAAAAACTTAAATTTGCATTTGAAATATTACAAAAACTAGGATTATCTCATATATCATTAGGTCGCACAACACCAACTTTAAGTGGTGGAGAAGCACAAAGGTTAAAATTAGCAAAAACTCTCATAGAAAGTTTTTTAAAAATAAAAAAAGGAAATTTCTTATTTATTTTAGATGAGCCGACAACAGGACTAAATTCTAAAGATACTTCAAAAATTTATTCTATTTTTGATGAAATATTATCTTTTAATAACTCAATAATAATTATAGAACATAATTTAGAGATTATAAAAAATAGTGACTTTATAATTGATATTGGCATAGGCAGTGGAAAATATGGAGGTGAAAATCTTTTTAGTGGCACTTTTGAAGACTTATTAAAACATAAAACATCTCTTACTGCAAAAGCTTTTAATGAAGATTTTGAAAAAATAGAAAATATTAAAATTGATAAATCAAATTTATTAGAAAAGACTTATGAGAACAAAAAAGAAACAAAATGTAATAAGTTTTACCTAAATGATAAACATTTTGAAATTGAAAAAGATTTTGCTAAAAATTATCAAGTTATCACAGATGAAAAGAATCATATATATTTTAAAACAAAAAATGAATTATTAGATTTTGTAAAGAATTTAAAAGATATTGAGATATTGTTTAATCCATATGTAACAGAACTTTTTAAATATAAAATAGTTCCTTTAAATATAAAAATAGATAAAATAAAACATCTTAAAAAATTAGGTTTTGTCATAAGCCTCAAAGATTTTGAAATAAATGAATGGGATTATAGAGTAAAAACAGATAATATACAAAAAGCTTATAATTTTGGTAATGGCTGGATAACTATTAAATCACAAAATGTGACTTATGAACTTTTTACAAGATTAATTTCAATAAAAAATAAAATTATTGGAACTCCAAAAATTGATGAAAAAACTTTTAACTTATACTTGAATAGTTGTATATATTGTGATGGTAGTTATGAAAAACAAGCATATGATGAAAGAATGATAATAAATGACGAGAATAAATCAATTCTAGATATTGGTTTTTTTACTTCAAATATAAAATTAAATCTTGAAAATATAGTTACAAGATTTCAAAAAGAAAATTTATTTGATTTTACAAAGTCTTTTAATAAACTATCAAAAGAAGAAAAAGATATATTTCTATTTGGTTTTAGAGAACACAAATTTTTAAAATCTAAAGGCAAGGGAAATGCGATCAGTGATTATATTAGATGGCAAGGTCTTTATAGTTATATCTATGCAAGTTTGGATAAAATAAAAAGAAAAGAAAAAGAAAAGATTAAGAACTCACAGCATACAGAAATTTGCCCATTTTGTAAAAATGGTTTTAAGAATGAAATTCAATATTATAGTTATAATGGAATTAGTATAGTAGATTTTATAGATAAAGAAAAGGAATTATAAAATGCCAACAATATCAATGTTTTACGGAATAATAATCAGAATGTACTGTGCTCCAAATGAGCATAATCCACCACATATTCATGTCTATTATCAAGATGATAAAGCAGTTATAGACATTAAGAAAGTAGAATTAACACAAGGTAAACTGCATAAGAAAAAACTTAGATTGGTTTTAGCATGGGTTGAATTAAGACAAGAAGACTTGCTAGCTGATTGGGAATTAGCACAAAATGGTGAATTGCCTTTTAAAATAGACCCTTTAAGATAGGAGAGATAAAATGTATTTAGCAGTTAAAGATGTCAAACCACTTGATGATTATTTTTTATTATTAAAGTTTGAGAATGAAGAAGAGAAATTATTTGATGTAAAACCATATCTTGATGTAGGAAAATTTAAAGAGTTAAAAGATAAAACATTATT